>NZ_JBEZKZ010000027.1:0-18624 GCF_040651895.1 Streptomyces sp. NPDC048352 | reverse complement strand
GGCTGGTGGGCCACCGGAATGGGCGCCCAGAAGGTCGCCATCACCGGCCTCGGCGACGGCAGCGCCCAGATGCTCGCCACCCGCAACTGAGCACCGTCACCCGTAACCCGTAACCCGTGACCTGTACGCGGCTCCGCTTCCTGCGGGACCGCGTACGGCCGTTGCTACAGCCGGCTCAGCGAAGCCGCGGCGAACAGGACGTCGCGGATCGCCTCCCGGTCGCCGGTCTGGCCCACCGCGGCCTCCTCCGGGGAGATGTGCCCGGCGGCGAGCTGGCAGAACTCCAGGCCGTCCAGGGCGACCTCCGCCACCGTGTGCTCCCGCGAGGGCTTCGCCGCCGGGGAGTCCAGGGCGATGTCCCAGCTGCCCCCGCCCGCGCCCTCGATCTCCAGGTGCAGGGTCCGCCCCGGGGCACCCGCCGCGACCAGGCCGCGGGCCGGGGCCGCGAGACCCGAACGCCGCCGGCCCGCCAGGGCGCCGGGCAGCAGCCGGGCCGCGAGGTCGATCATCCGGTGCAGGTGCGGCCCCGAGGGCGGCTCGTACGGGTAGTCCACCGCCTCCGCGATGTCCCAGGCGTGCACCCAGCACTCGAAGGCCCGCTCCAGGAAGGCGTCGCCGAGCGGCAGCGCGAAACCCCCGTAGTCCACGTCCAGTTCGGCCACGCCCCGGCCGGCGAAGGAGACCGTACGGACCAGCGTGTGCCCCTGGGCCCGCCACGGTTCGCGGACCTGACGGGTGGCGGGGTGCGGGGCGGAGTTCCAGAAGTGCTCGGTGCGGTCCGTGGGGCCGCCCGGCGGCGCCTTCGGCCCCAGCGGGTCGTCCAGTCCCAGCGCGGTGGCGATCAGCCCGTCGACGGTGAGCAGGTGCCCGATCACCCCCGCGACCGTGGTGCGGTACGAGCGCCGGCGTTCCTCCTCGAACCACTTCAGCCGCACCGGGGTGTGCCACTCCGAGTCGCCGAAGTCGCGCAGCAGCGCGTCCAGCCGCGCCGTCTCGGTGTCGTACGGGTTCGCCCACGCCGGTACGGGGATGCGGGCGGGGCGCTTGCCGAGGCAGTCCTCCAGCACGCGCGAGCGCAGCAGCGGCTTGAGGTCGAGGCTCTCCTCCGGGTGCAGCAGGCCCACCGCGTCGCGCAACCGCAGCGCCTCCTCGGCGCAGGGCGCGCACTCGGTGAGGTGGTCCTCGACGGCCTGGGTCTCCTCGGCGGAGCAGGCGGCGAGCGCCCACGCGCCGAGCAGGGACTTGAGCACGGCGTGCGAGGGCGGTGCGGGCGGCAGGGTCGCCGGGGCGTCCAGGTCGTCGCCGGCCGCGCGGGGACCCGGTATCCGTGCGCGACCGCCCGCCTGCCGCTCGTACGCGTCGTCGGGGGTGTCTTCGGAGGGTCCGGTCATCGGGGCGTTCCGTATCCGCGTGGGCCGTATCCGGGCGGGGCGGTGTCCTCCCGGGGGAGGACGTTGGCGGTCGACAGCAGCTGGAGCCCGAGCCGCAGCCTGCGCCGTGCCTCGTCCTCGCTGATCTGCAGGTCGGCGGCGGCCTGGCGGTAGTCGCGGCGCTTGAAGTACGCCAGTTCCAGGGCGGCCCGCAGCGGCGCGGGCATGGAGGTGACGATGTAGTCCGCGCGGGCGGCCGCGTTGGCGCTGCGCACCTTCTGTTCGAGTTCCTCGCGCGAGCCGCGGCCCAGTTCGGCCTGGCGCAGCCGGGCGACGGCCTGGCCCTGGGTGATCCGCGCGACCCAGGAACGCATGGAGCCCTGCTTGGGGTCGTAGGCGTCCGGGTTCTCCCAGATGTAGCCGAAGACCTCGCGGGTGATCCGGTCCGCGGCCTTCTCGTCGCCGAGGACCCGGTGCGCCAGGCTGTGGACGAGCGAGGCGAAACGGTCGTAGAGCTCCCCCAGCGCGGCGGCCTCACCGCGGGCGAGACGCTGCTGCATGCGGCGGTCCCAGCGCGGTGGAACGTCCTTCGCCATGGTGCCTCCAGCCGTGTGTCGACCCGTCAAATGTAGTGGGCACCGGATGGAACGCGCCGGTTTTGCGCGAACCTCACGCGGGAAGCGGGGCCGGCGTGCTAGCCCGGCGCCCCGGTACCCGCGCACGCGCCCCGGCGCGCTCCCCGTGCGCGGGTTCGGTGCGGCCACCTCCTTGACCACTTCGCTTAACGCGCAGGCCACCGAGGCCGTACGCTCCTGCCTGTCTTGATCTGAACCCCAACCGCACCCCTACGCACACGTGAAGGCGGAAGCCGACCATGGACAGCGCAGAGTACGAGCGCAAGATCGCCGCCCGATTCGCCACCTTCGACCAGGACGGGTCCGGCTATATCGACCGGGAGGACTTCAGCACGGCGGCGAGGGCCGTGCTGGCCGAATTCGGTACGGCCGCGCGCTCGGAGAAGGGCCAGGCCGTCTTCTACGGCGCCGAGGCGTTCTGGCAGGGCATGGCCGGGATCGCCGATGTGAACGGCAACCAGCGGGTGTCCCGCGAGGAGTTCGTCACCGGGGCGGCGAAGCGGCTGCGGGACAACCCGCAGCGGTTCGCGGAGATCGCCCGGCCGTTCCTGCGGGCCGTGATCGCGGTGGCGGACGAGGACGGCGCGGGCGCGACCCCGGCGGCGGCCGCCCGCGTCCTGCGCGTCCTGGGCACCGAGCCCGCGCTGGCCGCCCGGCTGGCGGGGGCCCTGGACACGGACGGCGACGGCCGCATCTCGGAGGAGGAGATCCTCACGGCCTTCGCCGGCTACTGCGGAGTCGACCCCGACGCCTGACGGCCGACCCCGTCCGGGGCACGCCACGCACGTGCCCCGGACGGCCGCGGGAACCCACCCGAAGCCGGACCGGACGACGACGGCCGGGGCGACGGCGAGCCGTGCGACGACGGCCGCGCGAAGCCGGCCGGTCGACGCCGACCGCACAGAGCCGGACCGCGCGACGGCGGCCGGGCGAGCCCGACCGCGCGACCGCGGCTAAGCGAAGACGACCGTGCGGGAGCCGTTCAGCAGCACCCGGTGTTCGCTGTGCCACTTCACGGCCCGCGCCAGCGCCTGGCACTCCACGTCCCGCCCGATCGCGACCAGCTGGTCCGGGGTGACCTCGTGGCCGACCCGCTCGACCTCCTGCTCGATGATCGGACCCTCGTCGAGGTCGGCCGTCACGTAGTGGGCGGTCGCGCCGATCAGCTTCACACCGCGCGCGTGCGCCTGGTGGTACGGCTTGGCGCCCTTGAAGCTCGGCAGGAAGGAGTGGTGGATGTTGATGATCCGCCCGCTCAGCTCCTTGCACAGGGTGTCCGACAGCACCTGCATGTACCGGGCGAGCACCACCAGCTCGACGTTCTGCTCGCGCACCAGCTCCAGCAGCCGCGCCTCCGCGTCCGCCTTCGTGTCCTTGGTCACCGGGATGTGCACGAAGGGGATGTCGTACGAGCCGACCAGCTCGGCGAAGTCGGTGTGGTTCGAGACCACGGCCGCGATCTCCACCGGCAGCGCACCGATCCGGGAGCGGAACAGCAGGTCGTTCAGGCAGTGCCCGAACTTCGACACCATCAGCACGATCCGCATCCGCTCGTCCGTGCGGTGGATCTGCCAGTCCATCCTGAAGGAGTCGCCGATCGCGGCGAAGCTCGCGCGCAGCTTCTCCACCGTCACCGCGGGCTCGGCCTCGAAGTGCACCCGCATGAAGAAGAGGCCGGTCTCGCGGTCTCCGAACTGCTGGCTGTCGACGATGTTGCAGCCGGTCATGAAGAGGTAGCTCGACACGGCGTGCACGATGCCCTGCTTGTCGGGGCAGGAGACGGTCAGGACGTACTGGGCCAGCGGCTCGGGGCGGGCCTGCTGCTGTGGGTGTTCGCTCATGACGGCACAGCCTTTCACACCGCGCGCGTGAGGATCCTCAGCACGTCGACGGAGCTGGGCCGCTCGTCCGGGTCCTCCCCGTCCGCCGCCGACATCCGTACGTGCGCCTCGCGCGCCGCCCGGACCGCCTCGGGCCAGTCCTGGTGGCCGAGGTAGGCGGAGACGGGCGCGTCGGGGCCGACCTGGTGCAGGATCCGCAGCACCCGCAGGACGGCGACGTCGACCAGGGCCGCCTCCTGGGCGTCGCGGAAGATCGTGCCGACGTACTTGTCGGCGGACCAGCTGTCGAGCCAGGTGTCCTCGACGAGCCGGTACACGGCGTCGGTGACGTCCCCGTACCCTTCGACGCCGGCCAGCCAGACCTCCTCCTGGAACACCGGGTCGGAAAGCATGTGCAGCGCCGAGCGCACGTTGCCGCGCCAGCGCCACCACGGCATGTCGTTGAGGGGCATGCCGCCCATGGTGGAGGAGCGGCCGCCGCGGCGGGAAGAGTTCTTCGAACCTTGGGCGAATGTCACGCTTTCGATCGTACGTTCCCCGGTGGTGCGATCTTGAAGCACCTGTGCGCGACCGGCCCCCCGCAATTCACCTCGGCGTCACCCTTTGTTGTGTCCATCTCATCGCCGAGTTACCCCCGGGGCGGAAGGGTCGGTGGACATGACCCATCACCGACGCGCAACTGCCCTGTCCCGCCTGGTGATTGCCACGGCGACGGCCGCGTGTCTCACCACAGCGTGCGGGGTGGTCCCCGGTGGCCCGGGGGGCTCCGGGGACTCCCTCACGGTCGTGACCTTCGCACCCATGGGCACCAAAGCGACCAACATGCCCGGCATGCCCGGCATGGCCAAGGCCTACGAGCGCTGGGTGAACGCCAACGGCGGCATCAAGGGCCGCAGACTGCGCGTGATCACCTGCAACGAGAAGAACACACCGACCGGCGCCGCCGACTGCGCCCGCAAGGCCATCACCGAGAAGGCCGTCGCCGTCGTCGGCTCCTACAGCCAGCACGGACGCGCCTTCATGGCCCCGCTGGAGGCCGCGGGGATCCCCTTCATCGGCGGCTACGGAGTGTCCCCGGAGGAGTTCCAGAGCACCCTGTCCTACCCGGTCAACGGCGGGCAGCCCGCCCTGCTCGCCGGGGCCGGCCACCAGCTCGGCAAGGCCTGCTCCCAGGTCTCCCTGGTCCGCCCGGACACCCTGGCGGGGGACACCATGCCGGTCCTGCTGAACGCGGGGCTCAAGGCCAACGGCATGCCGGAGGCCTCCGACATCCGGGCGGCCGAGGACTCCGCCGACTTCAAGCCGCAGGCCCGCGAGGCACTGAGCAGCAGCCCGCCGGCGCCCGCACCGGCCGCCCCGTCCGGCACGACAGCGGCCACCACCCCCGCCCCCACTCCGGCCGCCGCCGCCAAGGCGCCGAAGGACCCGGCCAAGGACCCGGGCAAGGAGAACAGGAGCTGCGTGACGGCCGTCCTCGGCGAGCGCACCGAGATCTTCTTCGACGCCTTCCGCCGCGTCGACACCACCCGCAGGACGCAGATCTCCTCCGTCCTCGGCAGCATCAGCCAGGCCCTGGTCGACCGCACCGGCGGCAAGGACAGCCCCTTCGAGGGCGCCTACGTCACCAGCTGGTACCCCGTGTCAACCGACCCGCTGTGGGCACCGATGCGCACGATGATCAGCGAGCAGGCCTTCGGCGACGACACCGTGGACCCCGACGACAGCGGGGCCCAGACCACCTGGATCGCGTACAGCGTCCTCCACCAGATCGTCCAGCGCTTCAGGAGCGACGAGGAGATCACCGCCCGCAAACTGAGCCGGGCCCTCAACCAGTCCCCGGGCGTGCAGACCGGAAACCTCACCCCCGAGCTGAGCTGGCGCTACCAGGACATGCGGGCCGTGGCCGGCTTCCCGCGCCTGGTCAACGGCCGGGTCAGCTTCCAGACCGTCCAGTCGGGCCGCCTGATCGCCCAGCTCGGCGAGCAGAACCTCGACATGACCCCGACCCTGGAACAGGCCCCCCGCTCGGCCTGACCCGGGCGGGGCGGCCGCCCGTCACAGCTGCGACTTGTCCCGCTGGGTGAGGCCGTACTTGGCGGCGATCGAGTTCCACATGGCCGCCGCCGACTCCTTGGCCTTCGTCGCCTCGGCGCTCGACTTGTTGCCGTCGGCCGCGTCGTCGGTGGCCTTGGCCTTGCCGTCCTTGCAGCCGCCCTTGTCGTGGGCGGCGTCGTCCGCCCACGACGCGTAGCTGTTGTCGGCGTCCGCCGAGGCCTTCCAGGCCTTGGTGAGGGCGGCGGCGAGCCGCGCGTGGTTCGGGAGCCGGTCCATCTTGAGCTCCTGGAGCCGGGTGACCAGTTCCTCGCGCTGGCGGGCGGCGTCGCGCAGGTCCTGGGCCGCCTGGCCGAGGTTCTTGCAGTCCTTGATGTCGTCCACGGCCTTGATCACCGAGGCCCGGCTGTCGTTGCTGTCCGCGAGCAGCTTGTCGAGCTGGACGGCCTGCGGGCGGGCCGGGTCCACCGCCTCCTCCCCGGGCGCCGCGCCCGAACCGGCGGAGCCGCTCGCGGCGGGGGCCACCGCGCCGGGGTCGGTGTTCTGCGCCTTGCCGTCGCCGAGCAGGGCGCCCACCCCGAGCCCGGCCACGGCCAGGCCGAACACCGCGGCCGCGATGACGGCGGGCGGGATCCGGCGCCCGGGCGCGGGGGGCGGGGGCGGGGGCGCGTACTGCTGCTGGGGCTGTTGCGGCTGGGGCTGCTGCGGCGGCTGGGGCCGGCGCGGCCCGTACTGCTGCGGCGGCGCGGGCGGCGGGGTCCGGCGGGGCCCCGGGTCCGGGACCGGCGGCAGCTGCTGGGTGTGCCCGGCGGCCTCGGCGTCCGCGTCGGTCCGGAACAGCGCGTCGAAGCCCTCGGCGGTGTTCGCCGCGGGGGCCCCCGGGACGGGCGGGATGTGCTGCGTGGCCTGCTCGTGCTGCGGGGCGGGCGGCACGGGCGGCATGTACTGGGTCGCCTGCTCGTGCTCCGGAACCGGGGGGATGTACTGCGTGGCCTGCTCGTGCGCGGACGCCTGGACGGGCGGGATGTACTGCGTGGCCTGCTCGTGCGCGGACGCCTGGACGGGCGGGATGTACTGGGTCGCCTGCTCGTGCTGCGGAACCGGCGGGATGTACTGCGTCGCCTGCTCGTGGGCCGCCGCCCGCACCGGCGGGATGTACTGCGTGGCCGCCTCGGGCAGCGGCGGGTACCCGTACCCGTGGGGGTCCCCCGGCCCCTCGAAGCCCGGGCCGACGACGTGGCCCGCCGGCGGCGGGTACCCGTACGCGGGCTGCCCGGGCTGCGGCGCCGGCTCGTACGGGGCCCCGTACGGCGCGGCGTACTGCTGCGGGTCCTGCGCGGCCCGGTCCCGGCCCTGCTCGCCCTGCGCCTCCTGCTCCTGCGGGTACCCGTACCCCGGGGGCGCCCCCCACGCCTCCCCGGCCTGCGGCCCCGGCTGCTGCGGGTAGCCGGGAGCCGGCACCGGCTGTGCCTGATGCGGCGTCCCGGGCTGGGGGACGCCCCCTTGTCCGTTCTCCGTCACCGGGACTCCTTCTGCCTTCTCCGACTCGTCCGAACCCACGGAACCGTCGGGTCACGCTACCCGGTCGCGCCGCGCCCCCGTCAGGCCGCCTGAACCTCCAGCCGCGCCCCGAACTCCCGCACGGCCGGTTCCTCCCGGTACGGCTCCAGCCGCGCCCGGAAGTCGTCCAGGTACTCCGCGCCCCGCCGCGAGCGCAGCGACCCCAGCAGTTCGGCGGCCTTCGCCGCCGTCTGGCAGGCCTGCTCGACCTCCCGCTGCTGGACCTGGGCCGACGCCAGCAGCAGCAACCCGATCGCCCGGCGGCGCGCCTTCGCCGCGGGCAGGCTGCGCAGCGCCTCCTCGGCCCGTTTGCCCGCCGCCTCGGCCTGTCCCAAGTCCCGGTGGCAGTGGGCCAGTTCGTCCGCAAGGTAGGCCTGGTCGAAGTGGCGGATCCACACCGGGTCGTCACCCGACTCCGGCTCGGCCCGCTCCAGCGCCGTCACCGCCCGCCCCGACAGCACCGCCGTGGCCCGGGCGTCGCCCAGCAGCGCGTGCCCGCGCGCCTCGGCGGCGTAGAACATCGCCTCCACGCGCGGGGTGACCTGCCCCCGCGTGCCCTCCTGCGCGGCCCGCGCCAGCTGCGCGATCTCCCTCGGGTTGCCCAGCTCGGCGGCGAGGTGGCTCATGGACGCGGCCAGCACGTAGCCCCCGTACGCGCGGTCGCCCGCGGCCTGCGCCATCCGCAGGGCCTGGATGTAGTAGCGCTGGGCCAGCCCCGGCTGGCCGGTGTCCACCGCCATGTAGCCCGCCAGCTCGGTGAGCCGGGCCACCGCCGCGAAGAGGGCGCGCCCGACCGGTTCCCGGTAGGAGCCCGCGATCAGCCCCGAGACGACGGAGTTGAGGTAGTGCACCACCACGGGCCGTACGTGCCCGCTGCCGAAGCGGTGGTCCAGCTCGGTCAGGGCCTCGGTGGTCGCCCGTACCGCCTCCACGTCGGGCATGCCGACGCGCGCACCGCTGCTGCGCGCCACCTGCGGGTCGGCCCCGGTGATCAGCCAGTCCCGGCTCGGCTCGACCAGGGCGGAGGCCGCCACGCTCGAACCGGACAGGAAGTCGCGGCGCCCCACGTCGCTGCGCCACAGCTCGCTGACCTGCTCGATGGCGCCGATGACGGTCGGGGAGAACTGCAGGCCGACGCCGGAGGCGAGGTTCTTGCCGTTGGCCATGCCGATCTCGTCGATGGTCACGGTGCGCCCCAGCTTGCGGCCGAGGGCCTCGGCGATGATCCCGGGGGCCCGGCCGCGCGGTTGCTGACCGCGCAGCCAGCGGGCCACGGAGGTCTTGTCGTAGCGGAGATCGAGGCCGTGTTCGGCTCCGCACATGTTGACGCGCCGGGCGAGCCCGGCGTTGGAGCACCCGGCTTCCTGGATGAGCGCCTGCAGCCGTTCGTTCGGCTGGCGCGCTACGAGAGGCCTGGCTGCCATGAAAACCCCCTGAGGCCGCGGGTGAGCAATGGAATGATCACTTCCCGCCTGAAGTGCGGAGAATCTTCCGCTCTGCGACGTGTCGTTACCCAGCGACCGCGCCCCGGCCTCCCACGCGCCCCCGCCCGTGCACCCGTGCGCCCCGTATGCAGGATCGATGCAGCGCCCACCGGCCGGTTTGCGCCCGTAACCCGCCGTGACCCCGGGAGTTGTGATGGGCGTGGAAGAGACCATCACAGTCACGGAGCACGCGCCCGTCCCCCAGCAGCGCGGGGACCAGCTGCTGGACCATGCCGTGCGGTACGTGGAAGAACGCCACTGGGACGTCTTCGCCGGCACGTGGCTGGAGCCGGGCGACGGCCGGGAGGTGTGCTCCTGCGGGGTGGCCGACTGCCCGGCGCCCGGCGCGCACCCGGCGGTGAAGGACTGGGCGTCGCTGGCCTCGGGCAGCGCGGTGGGCGTGCGGCGGATCTGGGCCAAGCACCCCGGCGCCTCCATCCTGATGCCGACGGGCCGCACCTTCGACGCGCTCGACGTGCCGGACTCCGCCGGGTTCCTGGCGCTGGCGCGGCTGGAGCGCACGGACCGCACCCTGGGGCCCGTCGCGCTGACCCCCGACCACCGGATGCTGTTCTTCGTCCTGCCGGGCGCGGGGGCGAAGGTGCCCGAGCTGGTGCGCAAGCTGGGCTGGCTGCCCCACGCCATCGACCTGGCCACGCGGGGCGAGGGGCAGTACGTGGCGGCGCCGCCGACCCGCTTCGGCGGCAAGGGACCGGTGCAGTGGGCCCGTAAGCCCACGCCGGCGAACCGGTGGCTGCCGGACGCGGAGGAGCTGATCGACGCCCTCGCGTACGCCTGCGGCAGCGAGGCGGCCGCGGCCCGGGGCCGCCGCAAGGCGTGACCCCGTTCCGCCGGCGCTGACATTCGTGTCTGCAAGTTCATGACATTCGTAACTGCTGCCGCCTCTCCCCCGGCTCCTATGGTGAGGAACGTACGACCACGGGGAACAGAACGAGAGGCAGGCGCATGCCGGACCAGGGTTATGCGGCAGGCGGTACGGGTGGGACCGGCGGGACGAGTGGGGGCGCGCGATCCGCGCAGCCCGCGGCCGCCGTGCGGGTAGAGGGACTGTGGAAGCGCTTCGGCGAGCAGGTCGCCGTCGGCGGCATCGACCTGGAGCTGCCGGCCGGCCGCTTCATCGGTCTCGTCGGCCCGAACGGGGCGGGCAAGACGACCACGCTGTCCATGGTGACCGGGCTGCTGCGCCCGGACGCGGGCCGGGTGCTCGTCGCCGGGCACGACGTGTGGGCCGACCCGGTCGAGGTGAAGTCGCGCATCGGCGTCCTGCCCGAGGGGCTGCGCATGTTCGAGCGCCTCTCCGGGCGTGAACTCCTCGGTTACATGGGCCGGTTGCGCGGCCTGCCGGGCGAGGAGACCGACAAGCGGGCGACGCAGCTGCTCGACGTGCTGGACCTCGCCGGCTCCCAGCACAAGCTGGTGGTCGACTACTCGACGGGCATGCGCAAGAAGATCGGCCTCGCGGCCGCTCTGCTGCACAACCCGGAAGTCCTGTTCCTGGACGAGCCGTTCGAGGGCGTGGACCCGGTGTCGGCGCAGACCATCCGCGGGGTGCTGGAACGTTACACCGCGTCCGGTGCCACCGTCGTCTTCTCCTCCCACGTGATGGAGCTCGTCGAATCGCTCTGCGACTGGGTGGCCGTCATGGCGGCCGGACAGATCCGCGCCGCCGGCCCGCTGGCCGACGTACGGGGTTCCGCGCCCTCGCTGCAGGCCGCCTTCCTCGAACTCGTCGGCGCCCGCGACCACGCCGCCGGCGACTCCCTCGACTGGCTCGGCGGCGCACGATGAGCGCCTCCTCCTCCGCCTCCACCGCCTCCACCGCCGCCGTCTCCTCCGCGGCCGCGGCCTCCGAGGTGTCCCTCACCTCCCTGTTCGTCCGCCTGAAGCTCTCGCTGATGCGCAACGGCCTGAAGGGCTCCTCGAAGCGCAAGGCCGTCTGGATCACCAGTCTGGTGATCTCGCTGGTGTTCTCCGTCTTCGTCACCCTGGGCCTGGCCATGCTGCACGGCCACCTCCACGCCGGTACCGTCGTCGTCCTGCTGGCCGCGATCCTCGCGCTCGGCTGGACCGTGATGCCGCTGTTCTTCCCGACCGGCGACGAGACCCTCGACCCGAGCCGGCTGGTGATGCTGCCGCTGCGCCCGCGTCCCCTCGTACGGGCCCTGCTGGCCTCCTCGCTCGTCGGCACCGGCCCGCTGTTCACGCTCTGCATCGCCGTCGGCTCCGTCGCGGCGGTCGCGCACGGCGCGGCGGGCATCGCGGCGGCCGTCGTCGGCGCCCCGCTCCTGCTGCTGGGCTGCGTGGCCCTCGCCCGGGCCGTGGCCACGGCGAACGTACGGCTGCTGACCAGCCGCAAGGGGCGCGACCTCGCGCTGCTGAGCGGCCTGCTGATCGCGATCGGCGCCCAGGTCGTCAACTTCGCCAGTCAGCGCCTGTTCGAGCAGGGCGGGCTGGCCACCCTGGAGCCGGTCGAGGCGGTCGTGCGCTGGCTGCCGCCGGCGACGGCCGTCGGCATGGTGGACTCCGCCAGTGAGGGCGCGTACGGCACGGCCGCCGCCCAGCTGGCCCTGACCCTCGCCGCCCTGGCCGCCCTCCTGTGGTTCTGGGAGCGCAGCCTGACCAGCCTGATGGTCACCCCGGACGGCTCGACCCTCGCGGCCTCGACGCCCGAGAAGGACCGGAGCGGCTCGCGCGGCGTGTGGTCCCTCCTGCCCTCGGGGCGTACGGGCGCGGTCATGCAGCGCACCCTGCGGTACATCGCCCGCGACCCGAAGACGAAGTCCGCGTGGGTGTCGGCGCTGGCGGTCGGCCTGATCGTCCCCGTCTTCAACGCCCTCCAGGGCACCGGCTCGGTCTACCTGGCCTGCTTCGGCTCGGGGATGCTCGGCGTCCAGATGTACAACCAGTTCGGGCAGGACACCTCCGCCTTCTGGATGGTCGCCCAGACCCTCTCCTCGCCGCGCGACGCGTACGGGGAACTGCGCGCCCGCGCCGCCGCGCTCGGCCTGGTCACCGTCCCGTACACCGTCCTCGTCACCGCCGTGACCGCCGCCCTGGTGGGCAACTGGGCGACGTTCCCCGCCGCGCTGGGGCTGGCCCTGGCGCTGCTCGGCTCGATGCTGTGCACGGGCGCGCTGGCCTCGGCGCACTTCCCGTACTCCATCCCGTCGGAGGGGGCGTTCAAGAACGTCGCCCCGGGACAGGGCGGCCTGGCCTGGCTCGGCATCATCGGCGGCATGCTGTCCTCGGCGGTGATCTGCTCGCCGGTGATCGCCCTGACGGTGTTCCTCTCGGTGGCGGACGGCTTCGGCCACCTGACGTGGCTGGTCCTCCCGGTCGGCATCGCCTGGGGCGCCCTGGCCACCTGGTCGGGCCTGCGCCTGGCGGCCCCGGCGGTCTTCCGCAAACTCCCGGAGATCCTGACGGCGGTCAGCAAGGGCTGACGGCCAGGGGGCGGCAGGGCACCAGCCCGGCCGCCCCCTGCCACATCAGCGCCGCGCCCCGAACCCGGCGACGAACCGCCCGAACTGCTCGGCCGCACCGGAAGGCAGCTCGGCGACCGCCGCCTCCGGCAACGCGGCGACCACGGCACTCAGCCGCACACCGAGGTCCGGGAGCACGGCCCATACGGCATCCGGCAGTCGGACGGTTTCGAGCAGCAGGTCGCCCTCGTAGAAGGACGCGTCCAGCAGGGGCTCCTCGAGCAGCAGGCGCACGGCGAGGGGAACGACGTAGGGCAGGGCCACCTGCTGCGTCACGAGCATCCGCAGATCGCCCGGCCCCAACTCCCGCAGGGGAACCCGCCGCAACGCGTGCACCCGCTCCATCAAACGGGTCACACCGCTGTCGGGCAGCGTCCAACGCGGCGGATCCAGCTCGTCAAGCGTCCGGTCAAGGTGCAGCAGATGCTCCATGCCCCCATCTTCTAACAACCGAAAGCCCGACCACATCAGGGCAGCAGCCGCGTCGGCCCGACCGAGCCGGCCGGCTGCGCCGGACCAGGGAGAGCGCTGAGGATGGAGTACTGGCACGTACGGTGGCTTCACGACGATCCGGACGAGCCGATCGTGTTCTACAGCGAAATCGGCGACGACGGGTACGAGTCGCGCAAGGTGCAGATCTATCGCGACGGCCGGAGGATTCGGGCCGACGAGCAGCACGAAGGCGCAGACATCGCGCTGGGCGAGGTCCCCGTGGGGAACATCTCCGATGTCGACGCCCAGCCGGAGTTCGAGGCCGTCCTTGTCGCACGGGCGCTGTTTGAGAGCGTATGGGAATCCGCTTCGTGGCCGCCCTGAACGAAACGACGCTCATAGGCGGGAGCGTTGCCCGCGAGCCGACGTGCACGCGACGAGGCAGTTCCCGGCCTCCCGGGGAGGCTGCCTACGGGTCAGGACCCCTGGACGGCGCCGTCACGGTGTGCCGGTTGTGAACGCCCGGCGGTAGGCCGACGGGGAGGTGGCCAGGGTGGAGGCCAGGTGGTGGCGGAGGGAGGCCGCGGTGCCGAAGCCCGATTGGGTGGCGACCTGGTCCACCGGGAGGGTGGTGGTTTCCAGGAGGCGGCGGGCGTGGTCGACGCGGCGTTGCGCCAGCCACTGGCCCGGCGGCATGCCGACCTCCGACACGAAGCGGCGGCAGAAGGTGCGGACGCTCATTCCGGCGTGGGCCGCCAACTCCCGCAGTGCGAGCGGGCGGTCCAGGTGGTGCAGGGCCCAGGCGCGGGTCGCGGCCGTCGTGGCGGCTTCCGGCTCCGGCATCGGGCGCTCGATGTACTGGGCCTGGCCGCCCTCCCGCCACGGCGGGACCACGCACAGGCGCGCCACCCGGTTGGCGATCTCGCTGCCGTGGTCGCGGCGGACCAGGTGCAGGCACAGGTCCACTCCGGCGGCGACCCCGGCCGCCGTGAGGACGCGGCCGTCGTCGACGAAGAGGACGTTCTCGTCGACCTCGATGTGGGGGAAGGCCCGTTGGAAGGTGCGCGCCTCGTTCCAGTGCGTGGTGGCGCGCCGCCCGTCGAGCAGGCCCGCGGCGGCGAGTACGTACGAGGCCGTGCAGATCGAGACGATGCGGGCGTGCGGCCGGAGCAGGGCGAGGGCCTCGGCGAGGTCGGCCGGCAGCCAGTCCCGGGGCTCCGTCGGGCCGCAGGTGAACGGCGGGATCACCAGGGTGTCCGCCGTGCGCAGGGCCTCGGCGCCGTGCCCGACCGTGATGGTGAAGTCGGCGCTGGTGGCGACCGGGGCGCCCGTCAGGCTGCACGTGGTGACCTCGTAGAGCGGTTCGCCGTCCGGCCCGCAGGCCGTGCCGAAGATGCGTACCGGGATGCTCAGTTCGAAGGGGTAGACGCCCTCCAGGGCCAGGACGACCACACGGTGCAGCGCAGAAGACATGGCAAGATCTTTTCAGATGGTGGCAGTCTTGCCACTCGTTCCGCAGGCCGCGGTGCGGAAATCTTGATCTCGGGACGGGGCCGCAGGGGCCCCTCCGGGAACGGGGTGGCGTGATGCGTGCGGTGGCTCAGGACGGGTTCGGCGGGCCCGAGGTGCTCGAGGTCGTCGAGGTGGAGCGGCCGGAACCGGGGCCGGCCGAGGTGCTCGTACGGGTCCACGCGGCCGGGGTCAACCCGACGGACTCCTGGCACCGCGCCACCGGCGGGCTGGCAGGGAAGCCGATCCGGCTCGGCTGGGACGTGTCCGGGGTCGTCGAGGCGGTCGGCATCGGGGTCACCACCCTCGCCCCCGGCGACGAGGTGTTCGGCATGCCGCGCCACCCCGTCCCGGCGGGCGCGTACGCGGAGTACGTCACCTCCCCCGCCCGGCACCTCGTCCGCAAGCCCGCCGCGCTGAGCCACGTACAGGCCGCCGCGCTGCCGCTGGCCGCGCTCACCGCCTGGCAGGGCCTCGTGGACACCGCGGGCCTGCGCCCCGGGCAGCGGGTGCTGGTCCACGCGGCCGCCGGCGGGGTCGGGCACCTCGCCGTGCAGATCGCCAAGGCGCGCGGCGCGTACGTGATCGGCACCGCCCGCGCCGCCAACCACGCGTTCCTGCGGGGTCTGGGCGCGGACGAGGTGGTCGACTACACCGCCGTCGACTTCGAGACGGCCGTCGAGCCGGTGGACGTCGTACTCGACGCCATCGGCGGGGAGTACGGGGCCCGTTCGCTGCGCGCCCTGCGGCCCGGCGGCATCGTGGTCTCCCTCGCCTCCCCGGCCGAGGCCCGCCTCGCGGTGGAGGCCGGGCCGCTGGGGCTGCGGGCGGCCTTCATGGCGGTGGAGGCCGACCACGCGGGGATGCGGGAGATCGCAGCCCTGGCGGAGGCCGGTCTGCTGCGGCCCGAGATCGACACGGTGCTGCCGCTGGAACTGGCCGGGAAGGCCCACGAGCTCAGCGACGGCGGCAGGACCCGGGGGAAGATCGTCCTGTCCGTCACCGCATGACCGACGGCACGGTCGACGGCACGACCGGCCCTGACGGCCGGTCCCCCGGCGCGGGGCCGCACGAGCGCCTGCTCGTACGGCTCCGCCCGGCGTACGCCCGCTAGGAGACGGCCACCCCCTCCAGGAACGGCTCCAGCGCCTCGCGCAGCGCGGCCGGCTGGTCGTAGTGGACGTAGTGCCCGGCGTCGGGGATCTCGGCGTACTGCCCGGCCGGCAGGACGCGGACCATCTCCTGTGCCTCCGCGCGGCCCAGATCGCCGTCCAGGGCCCGCACGACCAGGGTGGGGCAGCGGACCTGGGCCAGCTCCTCCCAGTGCGCGTCGTGCACCCAGGTCTCGCGGACGGTCAGCATCTGGCTGCGGGAGAAGACCGGGCGCCAGCCGTCCGGCGCCTCGTGCATCACCTCGGCGAAGAAGGCGCCGCGGCCGGGGTCGGGGCGCTCCACGCGGGGGTCGTCCTCGCCGAACCAGCGGCGGGCGGCGTCCTGCGTGGGGAAGGGCAGCGGCCAGCGGCGGAACCATTCCTCCCACTCCTGCTGGGAGGCCTCGCCCAGGGCGGAGGCCCGCATGTCGCAGATGACCAGGGCCTGGACCAGCTCGGGGCGCCGGGCGGCGAGCTGCCAGCCGGTGAGGGCGCCCATGGAGTGGCCGATCAGCACCACGGGGGCGAGCCCGAGCTGCTCGATGACGGCCTCGGCGTCGGCGACGAAAGCCTCGCGGCCCAGCGACGCGGCCCGGTCGGGCCCGGCGGGGCGGCTGCTGTGGCCGTGCCCGCGCTGGTCCAGGGCCACGACCCGGCGGTGCTCGCCGAGCCAGCGGGCGGTGCCGGCCCAGTGGAGGGCGCGGCCCATCAGGCCGTGGAGTAACAGGACCGCCGGTTTCCGGGGCTCGGCAGGCGGCTCCCGGAACTCCCAGGCGGCCAGGCGTACGCCGTCGGCGCCTGTGACATCGATGCGCTGTACCACCGGAGATGCACCCCCTTCGCTCCCGGCCAGACTATCGAACCCGCATTCGAAAACGGGCGTCTCGCCGACAACACCGCTCTTTCGAGTGACCTTGCTCAAGGATTGGCCGCCCCTGCCGATGGAGATCCTTTCAACAGGGAGGCGGGCCGCTCGGGGAAGACGGTCCGAAGGGGATGACCTTGAGAGCTCGGGGCTCCAGGTCAGCAAGGGGAGGACCGGTCCCGGCGCCGAAAGGCGCCGGGACCGCCTTGCGTCCGGCCGGCCGGCGGCACCGGGCCGCCGGCCGTCAACACCCTCGGAAGGTCAGCCCGGTGCCGTCAGCGCTTGGCGACGAACACGTGCGACGCGATGTCGGCGTCCAGCTCCGCCGCCTCGCCGCCGCTGCCGACCAGCACACCGCCCGGAGACTCCGTCACGCTCACCACCGAGCCGGGCTGCACGCCCGCCCGGCGCAGCGTGTACATCAGCTGGGCGTCGGTCTGGATCGGCTCACCGATCCGGCGGACGACCACCGTCTTGCCCTCGGTGCCCGGATCCAGCTCGGACAGGCTGACCATGCCGTCCTCCAGGAACGGGTCCGCCTCCGCCTTCTCGCCCAGCTCCTCCAGGCCCGGGATCGGGTTCCCGTACGGGGACTCCGTCGGGTGGCGCAGCAGCTCCAGTACGCGCCGCTCCACCGCCTCGCTCATCACGTGCTCCCAGCGGCAGGCCTCGGCGTGCACCTGCTCCCACTCCAGGCCGATGACGTCGACGAGCAGGCACTCCGCGAGACGGTGCTTGCGCATCACGCGCGTCGCGAGCTTGCGGCCCTCGTCGGTCAGCTCCAGGTGGCGGTCGCTGGCCACCGCCACCAGCCCGTCGCGCTCCATGCGCGCCACGGTCTGGCTCACCGTCGGGCCGCTCTGGTCCAGCCGCTCGGCGATCCGGGCGCGCATGGGGACCACACCTTCCTCTTCCAGCTCCAGGATGGTGCGGAGATACATCTCCGTGGTGTCGATCAGTCCGGACATTCGTGCCCCTCGGATTGCGTGCGCTGGCCCTGTCCCCAATTCTGACGCATCGCGCCGACAACCGTCCCGCGCCGGGCGTCAAGGCATGTACGGGACATCCGCGCGGGGCCGCGCCGCGGTGGCGGACGGGGTGCACGGGGCGGGCGGTGCGGGATTGACGGCCGTATTGACACGCCCTTGGTCCAGACCGCACGGTGAGCGGCGGACATCGGCGACGCAGCCACCGCGCACCCACACCCTGGAAGGGCCTACGGCGTATGAGCGAGAGCAAGCTGGCCGGGCAGTTCTTCGACGCCGCCATCGGCCTGCTGGAGCGGGTGCGCGACGAGGAGGGCTCCCGGATCAACGAGGCCGGGGCCGAGATCGCCCGGGCCGTCGCCTCCGGGAACCGGCTGTTCGCCTTCGGCGCCGGACACTCCTCGCTGCCCGCGCAGGACGTGGTCTACCGGGCCGGCGGGCTCGCGCTGATGAACTTCCTCGCCGTCCCGGGCACCGCGGGCGTCGACGTCATGCCGGCCACGCTGGGCAGCGCGCTGGAACGGGTCGACGGGCTCGCCGGAGCGGTCCTGGACAGCAGCCCGGCCACCGCCGGTGACGTCCTGGTCGTCATCTCGCTGTCCGGACGCAACGCCCTGCCCGTCGAGATGGCCATGAACGCCCGCGCGATCGGCCTGAAGGTCATCGGCGTGACGTCGCTGGCGTACGCGGCGGGGACCAGGTCGCGGCACGTGTCGGGCACGTTCCTGAAGGACCACTGCGACATCGTGCTGGACAGCAAGATCGCGGTGGGCGACGCCGAGTTGACGGTGGACGGCATCGACGCGCCGTTCGCTCCCGCGTCGACGGTGGTGACGAGCGCGATCATGCAGGCGGTGATGGCGGCGGCGGCCGGCGAACTGGCGGCACGGGGCGTCCAGCCGCCGCTGCTGCGGTCGGGGAACGTGGACGGCGGGCACGAGTGGAACGGGCGCGTCATGCGGGAGTACGGGGACCGGATCTTCTTCCGGCACTAGCCGGTGCCCTGTCCGGGCGGGGGCGCGGGTGTGCCGCTGCGCGGGGCGGTCCCCTACCCGCCCTTCGCCCGTTCCCCGGGCGCTGCCCGGACCCGCGCCTCAAACGCCGGCGGGGCTGCAAGACCCTGGGGCTCCGCCCCAGACCCCGCGCCTCAAACGCCGGCGGGGCTGGTTGTGCCGACGCCGGTCATGCGCCTGCGGACCGTTTCCCGGGGGCCAGCCCCCGGACCCCCGCGCCTCA
>NZ_JBEZKZ010000026.1:0-86840 GCF_040651895.1 Streptomyces sp. NPDC048352 | reverse complement strand
CAGGACGTAGATCCCGCCCTTGTCGGCCATGTGGGTGGCCAGCTTCAGCCGCTGCCGCTCGCCGCCGGACAGCGTGGTGAGCGGCTGGCCGAGGGCCGTCACGGCCCCCGGAGCGTCAGGAACCAAGGGTCGTATGTCCCGGAAGACGGGTATTCGGCACCTTTTTCGTCCCAGGACCCGGGCGGTCGGGCAGCCCACTGCCCCGAGCCGGTTAGGCTCTAGTCGGCAAGGGCCGTCCCACGGCCCACCGCCACCGCACACCCAGCGTCACATCCCAGAAGGAGATGCTCGTGCCGTCCATCGACGTCGTCGTAGCCCGGGAAATCCTGGACTCCCGAGGCAACCCCACGGTCGAGGTCGAGGTGGGCCTCGACGACGGCAGCACCGGCCGTGCTGCCGTTCCGTCCGGCGCCTCCACCGGTGCCTTCGAGGCCATCGAGCTCCGTGACGGCGACCCCAGCCGTTACTTCGGCAAGGGTGTCGAGAAGGCCGTCCTCGCCGTCATCGAGCAGATCGGCCCGGAGCTCGTCGGCTACGACGCCACCGAGCAGCGCCTGATCGACCAGGCCATGTTCGACCTGGACGCCACCGACAACAAGGGCTCCCTCGGCGCCAACGCCATCCTCGGCGTGTCCCTGGCCGTCGCGCACGCCGCGTCGGAGGCCTCGGACCTGCCGCTGTTCCGCTACCTCGGCGGCCCGAACGCGCACCTGCTGCCCGTTCCGATGATGAACATCCTCAACGGTGGGTCGCACGCCGACTCCAACGTCGACATCCAGGAGTTCATGATCGCCCCGATCGGCGCGGAGTCCTTCTCCGAGGCGCTGCGCTGGGGCGCCGAGGTCTACCACACCCTCAAGAAGGTCCTGCACACCAAGGGCCTGTCCACCGGTCTGGGCGACGAGGGCGGCTTCGCCCCGAACCTGGAGTCCAACCGCGCCGCGCTCGACCTCATCATCGAGGCCATCAAGCAGGCGGGCTACACCCCGGGCAAGGACATCGCGCTCGCGCTCGACGTCGCCGCGTCCGAGTTCTACAAGGACGGCAAGTACGAGTTCGAGGGCCAGTCCCGCTCGGCCGCCGAGATGACCGACTACTACGCCGAGCTCGTCGAGGCGTACCCGCTGGTCTCCATCGAGGACCCGCTGTTCGAGGACGACTGGGCCGGCTGGAAGACCATCACCGACCGCCTGGGCTCCAAGGTCCAGATCGTCGGCGACGACCTCTTCGTCACCAACCCCGAGCGCCTGGCCCGCGGCATCGAGGAGGGCTCCGCGAACGCCCTGCTCGTGAAGGTGAACCAGATCGGTTCGCTGACCGAGACCCTCGACGCCGTCGAGATGGCCCAGCGCAACGGCTTCAAGTGCATGATGTCGCACCGCTCCGGCGAGACCGAGGACGTCACCATCGCCGACCTCGCCGTCGCCGTGAACTGCGGTCAGATCAAGACCGGCGCCCCGGCCCGCTCGGACCGCGTCGCCAAGTACAACCAGCTGCTGCGCATCGAGGAGATCCTCGACGACGCCGCCGTGTACGCGGGCCGCTCCGCCTTCCCGCGCTTCAAGGGCTGACACCCTCTTAGGGGGACACCCCTGGCTTGGCGTCCGTACGTCCCCGCACTCGGTCCCGTACCGTGTGCGGGGACGTATTGCGTAGTGCGCGCACAGGGGAGGCGGGGCCATGGCCGGGAACCGGGATCGGTTCTCCACCTTCTCGACCGCGACCCGGCTCAAGCAGCTCGGCGAGCGGACCGCGGCGCACGTCTACCGCTCGCAGTCCCGCCGGCACATCCGGCGCAGCCGGCTCACCGGCCGGGCGGCGCTGCTGGTGCTCGTCCTCTGTACGCTGGTCGTCGCCCTCGCGTACCCGATGCGCCAGTACGTCTCCCAGCGCTCGGAGATCGCGGACCAGCAGCGGGCCGCGGACACCGCGCGCAAGCGCCTCGAACAGCTCCGCGACGAGAAGGCCCGCTGGCAGGACCCCGCCTACGCGGAGCAGCAGGCGCGCAAGCACCTGCACTTCCTGCGCCCGGGGGAGATCGGCTACATCATGACCGACCCCGGGGCCGCGGCCCCGGAGCACCGCCGCGGCGGGCAGGACGGTTCCGACCGCCCCTGGTACTCCAACGTCTGGGACGGCGTCGACAAGGCCGACCGCCCCGGTGAATGACCCACCCATCACGTACGACCGAACGAAGAGACTTCCTCCAGGCATGCAGACTCCCCCGCCCCAGACCGACCGGACCGAGCCGACCGACGCGGACATCGAGGCGTTCGAGCAGCAGCTCGGCCGCCCGCCGCGCGGGCTGCGCGCCATCGCGCACCGCTGCCCCTGCGGCCGTCCGGACGTCGTGGAGACCGCACCCCGACTGCCCGACGGCACCCCGTTCCCGACGCTGTACTACCTGACGTGCCCGCGCGCGGCCTCCGCGATCGGCACGCTGGAGGCCAACGGCGTCATGAAGGAGATGCAGGCCCGGCTCGCCGAGGACCCGGAGCTCGCCGCCGCGTACCGGAAGGCGCACGAGGACTACATCCGGCGCCGCGACGCCATCGAGGTGCTCCAGGGCTTCCCGAGCGCCGGCGGCATGCCGGACCGCGTCAAGTGCCTGCACGTCCTGGTGGGCCACTCGCTGGCCGCCGGGCCCGGGGTGAACCCGTTCGGCGACGAGGCGCTGGCCATGCTGCCCGAGTGGTGGGCCAAGGGCCCCTGCGTCACCCCGTGCGGGGAGAAGAAGGCGGAGGAGTCCGCATGACCCGGGTCGCGGGCATCGACTGCGGTACGAACTCCATCCGCCTCCTCGTCGCCGACTGCGACCCGGCCACCGGGGAGCTGGTCGAGCTCGACCGCCGGATGACGATCGTCAGGCTCGGGCAGGGCGTGGACAAGACGGGACGGCTGGCTCCCGAGGCGCTGGAGCGCACCTTCGCGGCCTGCCGCGAGTACGCCGGGGTGATCAAGGAGTTCGGGGCCGAGCGGGTCCGCTTCGTGGCCACGTCGGCCTCGCGCGACGCCGAGAACCGGGACGAGTTCGTGCAGGGGGTCCTCGACGTCCTCGGCGTCGAGCCCGAGGTGATCTCCGGCGACCAGGAGGCGGAGTTCTCCTTCACCGGCGCCACCAAGGAGCTCGTCGCGCACGAGCACCTTGAACGGCCGTTCCTGGTGGTGGACATCGGCGGCGGCTCGACCGAGTTCGTCGTCGGCGAGGACCGCGTACGGGCCGCCCGCTCGGTCGACGTGGGCTGCGTCCGGATGACCGAGCGCCACCTGGTGGTGGACGGGGAGGTCACCGACCCGCCGACCGCGGCGCAGGTCGCCGCCATGCGCGCCGACATCGAGGCGGCCCTGGACCTGGCCGCGGAGACGGTCCCGCTGGGCGAGGCCCGCACCCTGGTGGGTCTCGCGGGCTCGGTGACCACGGTCGCGGCGATCGCCCTGGGTCTGGCCGAGTACGACTGGTCGGCGATTCACCACTCCCGGATCTCCTACGAGCAGGTCCGCGAGATCAGCGAGCGCATGCTCACCTCCACCCACGCCGAGCGCGCCGCCATCCCGGTGATGCACCCGGGCCGGGTCGACGTGATCGGCGCGGGCTCCCTGGTCCTGCTCGCGATCATGGAGCGCGTCGGAGCCGCCGAGGTCGTGGTCTCGGAGCACGACATCCTGGACGGCATCGCCTGGTCCGCGGCCTGACCCGCGGCACGGCACGTGTGAGGGGGCGCCCCGGTGGGGCGCCCCCTCGAGCCGTTCGAGGGCGGGGGTGCAGCGGGTGTCGTGCGGGGTGTGGCTGAACATCGGGTTCCGCCCGATGGGCGGCTGGTGGGGAGGGGGAGGGGGCCCGGTGCGGCGGCAGTGCGGGGGCAGTGCGGGGGCCTCCGGGAGGCCGGAAGTGCCCCTCTCGGAACTAGGTTCGTGAAGTTCTTCACAAGGAAAAAGGCTCAGGCAGGTCAACACGGGGGTCCTACAGGGCCTTTTCGGGGGTCGCAGGGCCGTTTCAGCACCTGTTTGTGCGATGCGCGGCCGCAACGGGTTTCGTATCAGAGGTATGGACGAAACCCAGTGGTCCAGTCCGGTTGGGGCCTTGGAGGCCAGTTCAGGACGGGTGAACAACGACTCCCGTTACCTGTTGGTTCCCGTTGCGCGCCATGACCTGGGTCACGTGGGCCGCGCAGTGTAACAGAGGCCCTGCGGCACCTTGTGAAGGGGCTCACGAGCGTCACCCCTTGGGGTGCTGGATACTCGTTCCATGAGCACCACGGAGCGTCCCAGGATCCTCGTAGTAGGAGGTGGGTACGTAGGCCTGTACGCAGCCAAGCGCATCATGAAGAAGATGCGTTACGGCGAGGCGACCGTCACGGTCGTCGACCCGCGGTCGTACATGACCTACCAGCCCTTCCTCCCCGAAGTGGCCGCAGGCAGCATCTCGCCTCGGCACGTCGTCGTCCCGCTGCGACGCGTGCTGCCCAAGGCGGAGGTTCTCACCGGCCGGGTCACCACCATCGACCAGGACCGCAAGGTCGCCGTCGTCACGCCGCTGGTCGGCGAGGCGTACGAGCTGCCCTTCGACTACCTGGTGATCGCGCTCGGCGCCGTCTCCCGCACCTTCCCGATCCCCGGCCTGGCCGAACAGGGCATCGGCATGAAGGGCGTCGAGGAGGGCATCGGCCTGCGCAACCACGTCCTCGAGCAGCTCGACAAGGCGGAGTCCACGACGGACGAGAACGTCCGCCGCAAGGCCCTCACCTTCGTCTTCGTCGGCGGCGGCTTCGCCGGTGCCGAGACGATCGGCGAGGTCGAGGACATGGCCCGCGACGCCGCGAAGTACTACACCACGATCAAGCGCGAGGACATGCGCTTCATCCTGGTGGACGCGGCCGACAAGATCCTTCCCGAGGTCGGGCCCAAGCTCGGCACCTGGGGCAAGGAGCACCTCGAGTCGCGCGGCATCGAGATCTACCTCAACACCTCCATGGACTCCTGCGTGGACGGCCACGTGGTGCTGAAGAACGGCCTCGAGGTCGACTCCAACACCATCGTGTGGACCGCGGGCGTCAAGCCGAACCCGGCGCTGGCCCGCTACGGCCTGCCGCTGGGCCCGCGCGGCCACGTGGACACCGCCCCGACCCTCCAGGTCCAGGGCAGCGACTACATCTGGGCCGCCGGCGACAACGCCCAGGTCCCGGACGTCGCCGCCCGCAAGGCCGGCGTCGAGAACGCCTGGTGCCCGCCGAACGCCCAGCACGCGCTGCGCCAGGCCAAGGTCCTCGGCGACAACGTGGTCTCCGGCATGCGGGGCTTCCCGCAGAAGGAGTACGCCCACTCCAACAAGGGTGCGGTGGCGGGCCTCGGCCTCCACAAGGGCGTCGCGATGATCGTCATGGGCAAGATGAAGATCAAGCTCAAGGGCCGACTCGCCTGGTACATGCACCGTGGCTACCACGGCATGGCCATGCCGACCTGGAACCGCAAGATCCGCGTCTTCGCCGACTGGACCCTCGGCATGTTCCTCAAGCGCGAGGTCGTCTCCCTCGGAGCGCTGGAGACCCCGCGCGAGGAGTTCTACGAGGCCGCCAAGCCGGCGCCGGCTCCGGCCGCCGCTGCCGCCCCGGCCGAGAAGGCCAAGGCCTCCTGACCCCGACCGGTCCGTAAGGTCACCCCGTACGACCCCGAAGGGGCCGCCCGCCATCCGTGGTGCGGGCGGCCCCTTCGGCGTACCCGGACAATGCCCGGCCCCGGCCCCGGGACCGAGCTGCACGGCCGGCTCGAGGCCCGGTCGAGGAGCGGTCCAGCGGGGGGAGCGCCGTGATTGCCCCGGAAGGGAAGTGGGAAGCGTTCCACGGAACTCTGGAGGTGCCTGAGATGACCGACGCCGCGCCGCGGCTGGCAGCGATTGCCGAAACCCTGCTGGGCGCCCCCGTGCCCGTACGGATACGGGCCTGGGACGGCAGCGAGGCCGGCCCCGCGACCGGCCCCGTGCTGGTGATCAACCACCGGCGCGCCCTGCGCCGGGTCCTGTGGAAGCCGGGCGAGCTGGGGCTGGCACGCGCCTGGGTGGCCGGGGAGCTGACCGTCGAGGGCGACCTCTTCGAGTTGCTGGACCGGGTGGCCGGCCTGCTCTGGGAGCGGGAGCACGCCCCCGCCCCGGTCCGTACCGGGCCGGGCGGGCTCGCCTCGTTGCGCCCGCGCCTGCCCGCCCGCGGCCCGGTCTCCGCCGGGACGGCCGCGCTCCTGCGCGACCCGGCCGCACGGGCCGCCGTACGCGAGCTCGTGGGCCTGGCGCGGCCGTGGCCCGCGCCCGCGCCGCCGCCGGAGGAGGCCGTCCGCCGCGGCGGCCCGCGGCACTCGAAGAGGCGCGACAGCGAGGCGATCAGCCACCACTACGACGTGGGCAACGAGTTCTACGAGCGGGTCCTCGGCCCCTCGATGGTGTACTCCTGCGCCTACTGGACCCCGGACGGCACCCTCGAGGACGCCCAGCGGGACAAGCTCGACCTGGTCTGCCGCAAGCTCGGCCTGAAGCCGGGGGAGCGGCTCCTGGACGTCGGCTGCGGTTGGGGCTCGATGGCCCTGCACGCGGCCCGCGAGTACGGCGTCCGGGTCACCGGCATCACCCTCTCGCGCGAGCAGGCCGCCTACGCCCGCAAGCGGATCGCCGAGGAGGGGCTGACCGACCGGGTCGACATCCGGGTGCAGGACTACCGGGACGTCAAGGACGGCCCGTACGACGCGATCTCCTCGATCGGCATGGCCGAGCACGTGGGCGCCGCGCGCTACCGCGAGTACGCCCGGATCCTGCACGCCCTGCTGGCCCCCGGCGGCCGGCTCCTCAACCACCAGATCGCCCGGCCCCCGGAGCCCCACGAGGAGGCGTACCGGGTCGACGAGTTCATCGACGCGTACGTCTTCCCCGACGGGGAGCTGTCCCCGATCGGCACCACCGTCGGAGAGCTGGAGCGGGCCGGCTTCGAGGTGCGCGACGTGGAGGCGCTGCGCGAGCACTACGCGCTGACCCTGCGGGCCTGGGTGGCGCGCCTGGAGGAGCACTGGGACGAGGCCGTCCGGCTCACCTCGCCGGGACGGGCCCGGGTGTGGCTGCTGTACATGGCGGCCTCCGCGCTCGGCTTCGAGCGGAACCGCCTGGGGGTCAACCAGGTGCTGGCGGTACGGCCCGGGGACGGAGGGGTCTCGGGGATGCCGCTGCGGGCTCGGGTCTGGGGCGGGTAGCCCCGTACGCATCGAGAGCGGGAAGGGCCCCGGGGCTTGTGCCCCGGGGCCCTTCCGTGTGCGCTGCGCGGTCCGCTACTCCGTCTTGATGGCGGTCAGCATGTTCAGCCGGGCGGCGCTGCGGGCCGGCCACATGGCGGCCAGGACGCCGACGACGGCGGCGAGCAGGAGGAAGACGCCGATCCGGTCGTAGGGCAGGACCAGTTCGTAGTTCGGCACCGCCTTCTCGACGGTGGAGCCGACGGCCCAGGCGAGGAAGACGCCGATGCCGATGCCGAGGACCGCGCCGAAGAGCGAGATGACCACGGACTCCAGGCGGATCATGTTCTTGACCCGGGCCCGGTCGAGGCCGATCGCCCGCAGCATGCCGATCTCCTGGGTCCGTTCGAAGACCGACATGGCCAGGGTGTTGACCACGCCGAGCACCGAGATGATCAGCGCCATGCCGAGCAGCCCGTACATGATGTTCAGCATCGTGTTGATCATGCCGCCCATCTCGTTGCGCATGTCCTGCTGGGTGGCGACGGTCATCGCCGGGTTCTTGCCGAGGGCGTCGATGACGGCCTGCTGGCTCGCCTTGGACTGGCCGCCGGTGGTGTTGACGTAGACCTCGCGGATGTACTGCTGGTCGGTGTGCGCGCCGAGGACCTTGTTGTCGAGGACGTACGGGGAGAGCAGGCCCTCCAGGTCCTTGTAGACGGCGCCGACCTTCAGGGTGGCCTTCTGGCCGTCCTCGAACTGGGCGGGGAGGGCGGCGCCGACGGTGAGCTTCTGCTTCTTCGCGGTGCTCTCGGCGACGGCGACCTCGCCCCGGCCGAGGCTGTCCAGGGAGCCGCTGACGACCTGGATGTTCAGCAGCTCGCCGATGGCGGCCGGGTTGACGCCGGAGGCGGCGCGGAAGGTGTCGCCGGTCTTGAAGTAGCCGTCGGCCTGCGGGGAGACCGCCTTGACGCCGGGGGCCTTGGCCAGGGTCTCGGCCACCGACTTGTCCAGGCTGCCGTTGCCGCCGGACATGGTGACCTTGTAGTCGGCCTTCAGCTTGTCGGTGCTCATCCGGTCCACGGCCCGGCCCATGGTGACGCCGAGCACGGACATGGTGGTGACGAGGGTCAGGCCGATCGCCAGGGAGGCGGCGGTGACGGCGGTGCGGCGCGGGTTGCGCACGGCGTTCTGCGCGGCGAGCTTGCCGGGGACGCCGAAGACCTTCTGGAGCAGCGGGCGGACGGCGGCGATGACCGGCTGGGAGAGCAGCGGCAGCAGCACGATCATGCCGATGAGCATCAGGGCGGCGCCGGCGCCGATGACCATGCGGCCGTCCCCGCCCATGGAGACGCCGAGGAAGACGACGCCGATGCCCGCGAGGCTGATCACGGAGCCGAGGACGTTGCGCACCAGGAGGGACTTGGCGGAGGCCGGCAGGTGGGCGCTGCCCATGGCGGCGACCGGGGCGATCCGGCCGGTGCGCCAGGCGGGCAGCAGGGCGGCGAGGGTGGTGACGAGGACGCCGATGACCAGGGCCGCGACGATCGTGGCCGGGGCGACGACCAGGTCCCCGGCGGGGATCTTGGCGCCGATGGAGTCCATCACCGAGCGCATGCCGACCGCGAGGCCGACGCCGCCGGCCAGGCCGATGACGGCCGAGAGGGCGCCGACGACCAGGGCCTCGGCGAGCACCGAGCGGATGACCTGGCCGCGGTTGGCGCCGACGGCGCGCAGCAGGGCCAGCTCCTTGGTGCGCTGGGCGACCAGCATGGTGAAGGTGTTGTAGATCAGGAAGACGCCGACGAAGAGGGAGATGCCGGCGAAGGCGAGCAGCATGGTGCTCATGCTGCTCATCCCCTTCTCGATGTCCTTGGCCTGCTCGGCGGCGAGTGCGGCGCCGGTCTGGGCCTTGGTGGTCTTGCCGTCGACCAGCGGCTTGATGTCGGAGAGCAGCTGGTCGGCGGAGGTGCCGGGGGCGGCGGCGACCGACAGCTCGTCGTAGAAGCCGGGCTGGAGGTAGAGCTCCTGGGCGACCTTGGTGTCGAACAGGACGAGGCTGCCGCCGGCGTTGACGGCGCCGTCCTCGGTGGTGAAGACGCCGGCGAGGGTGAACTCGCGGACCGGGCCGTTGGTGGCGACGCGGACCTTGTCGCCGACGTGGTAGCCGCCCTTGACGGCGGTCTCCCGGTCGAGGGCGATCTGGTCGTCCCTGACCGGGCCGGTGCCGTCGGTGTAGGCGTAGCGGGGGTCCTTGCCGTCCTTGCCGGGGGCGTGGTTGGAGCCCTTGTTGGCCCAGCCGGAACCGATCAGCTTGCCGTTCTCGTCGCCGACGCCGGCGAAGCCGGAGACGCGGCCGGAGACCGAGCCGACGCCCTTGACGGCCTTCACCTTGTCCAGGGTCTGCTGGCTGATGCCGGGGTCGCCCTCCTTCCGGCCGTCCTCGGCGCGGGCCTGGCCGTAGGAGGTGACGGAGACGGCGACGCCGCTGTAGCTCTTGGCGGACTGGCCGGAGAGGGCCTTGCTGAGGGTGTCGGTGAAGACGAGGGTGCCGGAGACGAAGGCGACGCCGAGGGTGACGGCGAGCACCGTCATCAGCAGCCGGGCCTTGTGCGCGAGGACGTTGCGCAGGGCGGTACGGAACATGGGGATATCGGTCCTGGGGCTGGAGGTCGGTGAGGAGGGCTGCGGGAGCTCCGCGGAGCGGGCGGTCCGGCTCGGGGCGGTCCGGCTCCGGGTCAGCTGGTGCGGCCCTTGGCGTCGAAGGCCTTCATCCGGTCGAGCACGCCGTCGGCGGTGGGCCCGTACATCTCGTCGACGATGCGGCCGTCGGCGAGGAAGATGACGCGGTCCGCGTACGAGGCGGCGACCGCGTCGTGGGTGACCATCACGACGGTCTGGCCGAGCTCGCGCACCGAGTTGCGCAGGAAGCCGAGGACCTCGGCGCCGGAGCGGGAGTCGAGGTTTCCGGTGGGCTCGTCACCGAAGATGATCTCGGGGCGGGCGGCCAGGGCGCGGGCCACGGCCACGCGCTGCTGCTGGCCGCCGGAGAGCTGCGTGGGGCGGTGGGAGAGGCGGCCGGAGAGGCCGACCATGTCCACGACGGTGTCCAGCCACTGCTTGTCGGCCTTGCGGCCGGCGATGTCCATGGGGAGGGTGATGTTCTCCAGGGCGGTCAGGGTCGGCAGCAGGTTGAAGGCCTGGAAGATGAAGCCGATCTTGTCCCGGCGCAGCTGCGTCAGCTGCTTGTCCTTCAGGGAGCCCAGCTCGGTGTCGCCGATGCGGACGGAGCCGGAGGAGAAGGTGTCGAGTCCGGCCACGCAGTGCATCAGCGTGGACTTGCCGGAGCCGGAGGGGCCCATGATCGCGGTGAACTGGCCCTGGGCGAAGTCGACGGAGACGTTGTCCAGCGCGACCACCTGGGTCTCGCCCTGGCCGTACACCTTGGAGAGCTGCGTGGCGCGGGCGGCCACGGCCTGTGCGGTGCGCTGCTGGGCGTAGTTCATGGCGGTCACGGGGGGACTCCTGTCGAACGGGTGCTGCGGTGGGGCGGGACCCTTCCATCCTCACCGGCGGCACCCCCGCCGGGGATCAGCCGAGGTGCCCGTTCGACGGCCCACTGGAGTCTGACCGGAGGCGGCCGGGCCTCCTCCTTTGGTATGACAGAGGGGGCGGCGACGGGGCCCGCGCGGGGGGCCGTCCGGGGGGTGGCCCGGGGTGGCGGACGGGGTGGCGGGGGGCAGCGGAATCAGGTCAATCCCGGGGCGGGGCGGAGCATCCTCCGGAACAGTGCCGACCGTGACTTATCGGGTCTGACGCCCCCTCAATCGCCAATAAAATCAGACAACATCGGATAGAGGGCCCTCGGTCGGCCGAGGTGTTCCGGATAGGCTCATCACTGCGTTCAAGGCTTTTCCACGGGGCCCGCCGCGCCTTGCCCGGATGGTGGAATGCAGACACGGCGAGCTTAAACCTCGCTGGCCCTCGGGTCGTGCCGGTTCAAGTCCGGCTCCGGGCACTTCAGCGGCTCTTCGGTTTATCCTCAGCGGTTCGCCGCGCCTTCTCCTAAGATCCTCCTCCAGCAGTAGGGTGCTTTCTTTGCGAGCGCATTACTCTTGAAGCAAGGCTGCGCACGGTGGCCATGGAGGAGTGAGATGAGGAGCAGTAACCCGGTCTTCTCGCGACGGGGGTTCAGCCGCGACAACGGCGGCTACGCGGGCTTCGAGGCGCAGCACGCGCAGGCCGGGACCGCGACCAACCCGTACGCGACGAATCCTTACGCCACCGACCCGGCCACCGGCATGCCGGCGGCGCCGGTCCGTGGCAACGCGATGACCATCGACGACGTCGTGACCCGTACGGCCATGACGCTCGGCACCCTGATCGTCACCGCGACCATCGCCTGGCTCGCCCTGCCCGTCGACCCGGCGAACGTCGGCAAGTCGTACGGCGTCGCCGTCGGCTCGGCGCTCGTCGCGTTCGTGCTCGCCATGGTCCAGAGCTTCAAGCGCAAGCCGACGCCGGCGCTGATCCTGGGCTACGCGGCGTTCGAGGGTGTCTTCCTCGGCGTCATCAGCATGGTGACCAGCACCTACATCAGCCCCGGCGTGGTCGTCCAGGCCGTGCTCGGCACGATGTGCGTCTTCGCCGCGGTGCTCGTGGCGTACAAGATGCGCTGGATCCGCGTCACCCGCCGCTTCACCGGCTTCGTGATGGCCGCGGCCCTCGGCTTCGTCCTGCTCATGCTGGCGAACTCGCTGTTCATGCTGTTCGGCGGCGGTGACGGTCTCGGCTTCCGCAGCGGCCCGCTCGGCATCGTCTTCGGCATCGTCGGCGTCATCCTCGGCGCCTGCTTCCTCGCCATGGACTTCAAGCAGGTCGAGGACGGCGTGGCGTACGGCGCCCCGCGCGAGGAGGCCTGGCTGGCGGCCTTCGGCCTCACGCTGACCCTGGTGTGGATCTACCTGGAGCTGCTGCGCCTGTTCCAGATCCTCTCCGGCGACGACTAGCCGTACCGGCAGAGCAAGGGAAGGCCCCGCGAGCGGACCGCTCGCGGGGCCTTCCCGCGTCCTGGGCCCGTCCGGGGAGGGGGACCGGGGAACTCTCAGCCGAACCTGCGGGCGGCTCTGCGCAGGCCGTGCTCGTGGATGATCGCCTTGGCCTGGCCGTACGACAGGTCGTGCGCGCCGAGCAGCCAGCTGACCTTCTCCTCGAAGCGGACGAGGGAGGGGCCCTCGTCGACGGTCCGGAGCCAGTCGGAGATCTCACGACCGGTGGTCTGGGGGATTCTGTCGATCATGTTGCGGTGGGTCTGCTCGGAGAACTCTACGGACATGGGCGCCTCCGGGGGGTGTCGCCGTGCTGTTCCCTTCACGTCACCGTGCCGCAGAGTCAGCCCGTTGGCAATGGCGCCGGGGCGGCGCGTAAGGTCGGCCGGGTGCTCGATACCTCACCCCTGAACGCCGCCGTGGAGCGCTTCGCCGACCGGCTGCGGGCCGCCCCGCAGAGCCGGCTCCAGCGGGGCGCCGCCGCGGAGGCCCTCCAGCTGGCCCGGGAGCTCGCGCTGCGGGCACAGCGGCTGGAGGACCCGCACGGGGCGGCTCCGGCGCGCGTGATGCCGGACGCGGGCCTCTTCGTCGTCGGGGACCAGGTGGCGGTGGCCGGCCTGGACCTCGCCGAAGCGCTGCGCGCCGCGGCGGCGGACCGGGACGCGGACGGCGCGAAGGCCCCGTCCGAGATGCTGGACGAGGCCGTGGCGCTGGTGGAGCAGGCCGAGATCAGAGCGATGCGATGACGCGGTCCGCGAGGATGTAGACGTTGCTGTCGGGGTCCTCGGCGTCGCCGCAGGAGAACGTCAGCGCGTAGGCGCCGGAGATGCCCGACCCGCCCAGCAGGACCGGGGCGGTCCCCGAGCGCAGGGCCTCCGCGAGGCGCTCCGCCGTCTCCCGGTGGCCCGGGGTCATGCACAGCGTGGTGCCGTCGGTGAAGACGTACACGTCGAGGGTGCCCAGGGGGCCGGGCCGGACGTCCGCGAGGGCCGTACGGGCCTCCGCGAGCTCCTCCAGGCGGCTGACGGTGCGCTCGTGGTCGGCGCCGGGGTTCGGCTGGACCGGGACGAAGTCGGGGTGCGAGGGGTGGCGGCGGCGGGCCGCGGCGAGCTCGGCGGAATCCTCGGCGTACTCCTGGTACTCGTCGGCGAGGTCGTCGCCCAGGACCGGCTCCAGGCCGACCAGGTCCGCCTGCCGGGGCAGGAAGACCGGGCTGTCCTCACCGAGGCCGGGCAGGCCGCCCAGCAGCGAAGGAGCGTCGGCGGCGTCGCGGGCCTCCTGCGCGGCCCAGAAGGCCCGCGCTTCGGCCAGCTCGCGCTCGCGCTCCTCGGCGAGGGCCTCGGCCACGGCGGCTCGTATCTCGGCGGCGGGGGATGCCGCCGCGCTGCGGGCGTGCGGAACGGTCGCGGCGCGCGGGTGGGCCGACACCGCCAGCTCACCGCGCAGGGCGGTGACCTGCTTGCGCAGTCCGTGGACGGCGTGCAGCGCAGCAGCGCCCACGGCCGTGGCAGCGGCCGTGGTCAGCAGCAGGGCAAGAGACATGGCGCTCACTGACTAACTCCTGGTTGATTCGATCCCCCGACTTCCTACATCAGCTTGTCCCGTGCTGTGAATGGCGTGCAGTGCATTACGTCATGAATTGGACAGGTCTTTCGTCCTTGCGGACCAAGGGGGAAAGCTTCTGACCTGGGCAAATGCCGCTCCCCCAGGACAAAGGTCACATCCTGGGGGAGATTCGGTCACAGGTCGGCCGCGACGGGATTGGAAACCGCCGTCAGGAGAGCGTACGGATCTCGAGGATCCCTTGCGGGGACTGGGGGCCCCGCTCGATTCGCCGGGCCGTTCGCCGCTACGACAGGCGCTCGATCACCATGGCCATGCCCTGGCCGCCGCCGACGCACATCGTCTCCAGGCCGAACTGCTTGTCGTGGAACTGGAGGCTGTTGATCAGGGTGCCGGTGATACGGGCACCGGTCATCCCGAACGGGTGACCGACGGCGATGGCCCCGCCGTTGACGTTCAGCTTGTCGAGCGGGATCTCCAGGTCGCGGTAGGACGGGATGACCTGGGCGGCGAAGGCCTCGTTGATCTCGAACAGGTCGATGTCGCCGACGGTCAGGCCGGCCCGCTTCAGCGCCTGCTTGGAGGCCTCGACCGGGCCGAGGCCCATGATCTCGGGGGAGAGGGCGGTGACGCCGGTGGACACGATCCGGGCGAGCGGGGTCAGGCCCAGCTCGCGCGCCTTGGTGTCGCTCATGATGACGAGCGCGGCCGCGCCGTCGTTCAGCGGGCAGCAGTTGCCGGCCGTGACCAGGCCGTCGGGGCGGAAGACGGGCTTGAGGCCCTCCACGCCCTCCAGGGTGACCCCGGCGCGCGGGCCGTCGTCCTGGCTGACCACCGTGCCGTCCGGGGTGGTGACCGGGGTGATCTCGCGCTCCCAGAAGCCGTTCTTGATGGCGGCCTCGGCGAGGTTCTGCGAGCGGACGCCGAACTCGTCCATGTCCCGGCGGGTCACGCCCTTGAGGCGGGCCAGGTTCTCGGCGGTCTGCCCCATGGAGATGTAGGCGTCGGGGATCAGGCCGTCCTCGCGCGGGTCGTGCCAGTCGCTGCCCTCGCTCGCGGCGACGGCGGCGGTCCGGGCCTCGGCGTCCGCGAAGAGCGGGTTGTGGGTGTCCGGCAGGCCGTCCGAGGAGCCCTTGGCGAACCGGGACACCGTCTCGACGCCCGCGGAGATGAAGACGTCGCCCTCGCCGGCCTTGATGGCGTGCAGCGCCATGCGGGAGGTCTGGAGGGAGGAGGAGCAGTAACGGGTGATCGTGGTGCCGGGCAGGTAGTCCATGCCCATCTGCACCGCGACGATGCGGGCCAGGTTGTGGCCCTGCTCCCCGCCGGGGAGGCCGCAGCCGAGCATCAGGTCGTCGATGTCGCGCGGGTCCAGGGAGGGGATCTTGGCGAGGGCGGCCTGGATGATGGTGGCGGTCAGGTCGTCCGGGCGGACGTCCTTGAGCGAACCCTTGCCGGCGCGCCCGATGGGGGAGCGGGCGGTGGAAACGATGACGGCTTCGGGCATCGGGACTCCAAGGGGGTGCGTCGTTGCGGGACCGCATGCGAAGTTACCGCCCCGTACGGTCGAGGTCACCGGGGTCGGTGTGTGATGCCGCACTCCTTTTTAACGCACCGCCCGCCCGGCGCGGTGCCGCGAGCGCGTGCCGCTGCTGGGGCGGGGCCGTCGGGTGCGGGTGGCGGACCGCTGCGCGGTGCCCGTGCCCCTCCCCACCCTTCGCCCGTTCCCCGGAGCTGCGCCCCGGACCCCCCGGGGCTGCGCCCCGGACCCTGGGCTGCGCCCCGGACCCTGGGCTGCGCCCCGGACCCCCTCGGGGCTGCGCCCCGGCCCCTGGGCTGCGCCCCGGACCCCCTCGGGGCTGCGCCCCGGACCCCCTCGGGGCTGCGCCCCGGGCCCCGTCGGGGCTGCGCCCCGGGCCCCGTCGGGGCTGCGCCCCGGGCCCCCCGGGGCTGCGCCCGGCGTTCCGGGGCCACGGAGCCCGCCTGCGGCTGGCCTCGGGCCCCTGCCGGGCTGCACCCCGTGCCTCTGCGCGGCTGCGTCGGGCCCCTGCGGGGTGGGCCCGAGGGTGGGTTGTCCCGCCGCGCGGTACACCGAGGGTTACGCGGATTCCTCCGCCGGGGCCGGGGACGGGGTTTCGGCCTCCGGGAGGCGACGGCGGCGGCGGTGCTTGAGCAGGGCCCACGGGCCGCGGGCCGGCGTGACCTCCGTACCCGGTTCCCCCGCGGCCGCCGACGCCGCCTTCGCCACCAGCAGCATGTCCTCGTCCCGCGAGACGTCCAGCCGGTCCGACCCCGGCCACAGCCCCAGCGCCGCGCACAGCGTCGGCAGCACGGCCATCGCGGCCGTCGCGTACCCCTCCGCCGAGGGGTGGTAGGAGTCCGGGCCGAACATCTCGCGCGGGTTCGCCGCGAACTCCGGGCCCAGCAGGTCCCCCATCGAGATCGTGCGGGCCCCCAGCGCGACCACGCCGATGGTCTGCGCCGCCGCCAGCTGCCGTGACACCCGGCGGGCCATCCACCGCAGCGGCTGGTACACCGGCTCGATCGTGCCCAGGTCGGGGCAGGTGCCGACGACCACCTCGGAGCCCGCGAGCCGCAGCCTGCGTACGGCCGCCGTCAGCAGGCGCACCGACTGCGTGAGCGGCATCCGCCGGGTCACGTCGTTCGCGCCGATGATGATCACGCAGACGTCCGGCGGCGGCGCGTTCCCCTCCAGCAGCAGGCTCACCTGACGGTCGAGGTCGTCCGACATGGCCCCTGACAGCGCCACGTTGCGCAGCTCCACCGGCCGCTCGGCCACCGCCGCCAGCCCGGACGCCAGCAGCGCGGCCGGCGTCTGGCGGGCCCGCCGTACGCCCAGCCCGGCCGCCGTGGAGTCGCCCAGCATGCCCATGCGCAGCGGCCCCGGGCTCAGCTCCGGCCCGCTGAACTCGCTCCCGTAGAGGCCGTCGGCGCGCGGCGGATCGCCCAGCCCGGTGCCCACCGTGCGCTTCGCGAACTGCACCTCCGCCAGCACCAGCCCGAAGGCGGCGACCCCGACCAGCCCGAGTCCGCCACCGCCGTACGCCGCCCCCGCCGCGATCCGGCGGGCCGTCCTCGCCCTGGACACCCTTCGAGCCACCTCCTCCGTCGTGTTGACCTACCTGCCCCGTAGTGCCGGTCGGCCAATCCCTTTCCGCATACTCTGGCCGGACCTCCCGGAGAACCCGTGGAGTCCCCTTCCTGGAGAACATGGTGCAATTCCACGACTCGATGATCAGCCTCGTCGGCAACACCCCGCTGGTGAAGCTCAACCGCGTGACCGAAGGCCTGCAGGCCACCGTGCTTGCCAAGGTCGAGTACTTCAATCCCGGCGGATCCGTGAAGGACCGGATCGCCGTACGGATGATCGAGGCCGCCGAGCAGAGCGGTGCCCTCAAGCCCGGTGGCACCATCGTGGAGCCCACCAGTGGCAACACCGGCGTCGGACTCGCCATCGTGGCCCAGCAGAAGGGCTACAAGTGCATCTTCGTGTGCCCTGACAAGGTGTCCCTCGACAAGATCAACGTGCTGCGCGCGTACGGCGCCGAGGTCGTGGTCTGCCCGACCGCCGTCGACCCCGAGCACCCGGACTCGTACTACAACGTCTCCGACCGCCTCGTGCGCGAGACCCCGGGCGCCTGGAAGCCGGACCAGTACAGCAACCCGAACAACCCCCGTTCGCACTACGAGACCACCGGTCCCGAGCTGTGGGAGCAGACGGACGGGAAGATCACGCACTTCGTGGCGGGCGTCGGCACCGGCGGCACGATCTCCGGCACCGGCAACTACCTGAAGGAGGTCAGCGGCGGGAAGGTCAAGGTCATCGGCGCCGACCCGGAGGGTTCGGTCTACTCCGGCGGCAGCGGCCGGCCGTACCTGGTCGAGGGCGTCGGCGAGGACTTCTGGCCGACCGCCTACGACCCGGACGTCACCGACGAGATCATCGCGGTGTCCGACAAGGACTCCTTCCAGATGACCCGCCGCCTGGCGAAGGAGGAGGGCCTGCTGGTCGGCGGTTCCTGCGGCATGGCGGTCGTCGCCGCGCTGCGCGCCGCCGAGGGGCTGGGCCCGGACGACGTGGTCGTCGTCCTGCTGCCGGACAGCGGCCGCGGCTACATGAGCAAGATCTTCAGTGATGAGTGGATGGCCGGCCACGGCTTCCTGGAGGAGGCCGGCCCGGCCGCCCGCATCGGTGACGTCCTCGCGGACAAGGAGGGCGGCATCCCGTCGCTCGTCCACATGCACCCGGAGGAGACCGTCGGCCAGGCCATCGAGGTGCTGCGCGAGTACGGCGTGTCGCAGATGCCGATCGTCAAGCCGGGCGCCGGCCACCCGGACGTGATGGCGGCGGAGGTCATCGGCTCGGTCGTGGAGAAGGAGCTCCTCGCGGCGCTGTTCGCGCAGCGGGCCTCGCTCGGCGATCCGCTGGAGAAGCACATGAGCGCGCCGCTGCCGCAGGTCGGCTCCGGTGAGCCGGTGTCCGAGCTGATGGCGGTGCTGGGCGAGGCCGACGCGGCGATCGTGCTGGTCGAGGGCAAGCCGACCGGTGTGGTGAGCCGCCAGGACCTGCTGGCATTCCTGGCCAAGACGGCCTAGCCGCGGGAGGCGGGGGCCGCCGCACCCCCGGCGGGCCGGGGGGCGGGACGACGGCGGTCCCCGCCCGGGACACGGGCCGACGGGCCGTCCGCGTCCGTGCGCCGGCGCGCTCCGGGAGCCGCTCCGGGGGTGCGCAGGCGCCGTACGGCGTCGGCCGGGGGTCCGGGTCTCCGGGCTTCCCGCGCCGACGTCCCCTACTGTGCCGCGGCCGTGTTAAGCCCGTGCTGCGCCCGCGTGTCGCCCCCGTACCGTTCGGGCGACGGGCGTCCGCCTCAGCCCAGGGGGTCGTGCGCGGGACGGCGCAGGCGGGCCGTGTGGGCGAGGTTCACGCCCAGGACGCCCGCCCAGGCCACCAGCAGGCCGCCGATGCCCGCCTGGGCGGCGCCGATCGCCGACAGGGGGATCGCGAGGACCAGGGTCACCACGGCGAAGCCGAAGCGCTCCCCGAAGGCGGCCACGGCGGCCGTGCCCCCGTCCCCGTCGCGCGCCGTGCGCAGCCGCTCCTCGGCGAGCCTGCGCCGCACCTGGGTGTCGACCTTGTCCACGAAGGAGTCCACGAGCGCGGCCTCGTACTCGGGCCCGAGCTCCCGCCGGGCCTCCAGCGTGGCGGCGAGTTCCTTCTTGAGCTCTGTCATGCGGCCACCGTAGGAACCGGCCGGACGGCCCGCACTGGGGGTAGCCCCCGTATCCGGATCGCGGTCACGGCTTGCCCCGCTGCATAGACACATGCAGAGTGCACGGTGACTGAATATCTGACCGGGGACGGGACGGAGGGGACGGCGATGAACGACAGCCCGGCCGCACGGCTGCAGCAGCTGTTCGAGGGACACCGGCTGACGCCGACCCAGCGGCGGATCGCGCACTGCATGGTGCGCGGCGCGGCGGAGGTGCCGTTCCTGTCCAGTGTGGAACTGGCCGAGCTGGCCGGGGTGAGCCAGCCGTCGGTGACCCGCTTCGCCGTGGCGCTCGGTTTCGACGGGTACCCGGCGCTGCGCCGGCACCTGCGCGAGGTGGCTCCGGCGGGGCGGCCGGAGCCGGCGCGGGGGGACGCGTACAACGAGTACCAGCAGGCCGTCCAGGGCGAGATCGAGAACCTCCAGCGGCTGGCGGTGATGCTCGCGGACCCGGCGCCGGTCGAGGAGGCGGGGCGGCTGCTGGCGGCCTCGGCCCCGCTGCCGGTGCTGGGGCTGCGGGCGGCGTCCTCGCAGGCGCGCGGGTTCGCGTACTTCGCCGCGAAGGTGCATCCGGACGTGCGGCTCCTCGACGAGGGCGGCTCCATGCTGGCCGACCGGATCGACGCGGCGGCCGCCGCGGGGGCGTCGGCGCTGCTGTGCTTCGCCCTGCCCCGGCACCCGCGCGAGGTGGTGGAGGCGCTGGACCACGCGCGGGCGGCCGGGCTGACGGCGGTGACGGTCGCCGACTCGGCGTTCGCGCCCGTCGCCCGGCACTCGGACCTGCTGATCCCGGCGCCGGTGGGCACCGGGCTGGCCTTCGACACGGCGTGCGCGCCGATGCTGCTGGGGCGGGTGCTGCTGGAGGCGATGGCGGACGCGCTGCCGGACGCGCAGGCGCGCCTGGAGGACTTCGACGCGCGGGCCGCTGCGCGGGGGCTGTTCGTGGAGTAGGCCGCCCATGCCCTGCCGGGCGGGGCGGGGGACCGTGCCGTGCCGGGCCGTGCCGTGCCGTGCGGTGGCGGGCCGTGCCGTGCCGGGCGGGTGTGGGGGCACCGCTGCGGGTGCGGGGTGGCCGTCGTGCGGTGCGTGCCGGGGCCGCTGCGCGGGGGTGGGTCCCCTACCCGCCCTTCGCCCGTTCCCCGGGCTGCGCCCGGACCCCTGGGGGCTCCGCCCCCAGACCCCCGCGCCTCAAACGCCGGCGGGGCTGGATTTCGCCGGGCGTTCGAGTGCTCCGGGCGCGGAGCACGCGGTAGCGGGGGCAGGGGCGTAGCCCCAGGGTTCCGGGGCGCAGCCCCGACGGGGGCCGGGGCGCAGCTCCGGGGAATGGGCGAAGGGTGGGGAGGGGCGAGGCGGCGTGCGGCGGTCCGCCGCCCGGAGCTGGCGGCCCCGCCCCCGGTCCGCGGCCGGAGGCAGCCGCAGCGGTAGGCCCGTACCCCGGCCGGCCAGGCCTACCGCAGGGCGCGTCGCGGAAGTCGCCGCCCGCCTCACCCCGGCCGGCCAGGCCTACCGCAGGGCGTCGCGGAAGTCGCCGCCCGCCTCCGTGACGATCTCCGGCAGGGACTGCGCCGGGCGGGCCAGGGCGAAGCGGATCCCGCCGGGCGGGCCGTCGTCCGTGAAGCCGTGGACCGCCGGGCGGGGGAGGCTGTTGTAGCCGTAGTGGGCCGTGAAGAAGTACGCGCCCGTGTCCGGGACGGCGATCACGTCGCCCGGCGAGAGCTCCGGCAGCTCCCGGGCGGCGGCCAGCAGGTCCCCGGCGAAGCAGGCGGGCCCCGCGACGTCCTGCGCCACCGGCACACCGGTGCTCGGGGCGCCCTCGGCGTCGTACGCCAGGATCCGCAGCGGCCAGGCCGCCGGGGCGTACACGGTACGGGTGGCCACCTGGACCCCGGCGTGGGTCAGCGCGATGGGCCGTCCGCCGGTCACCTTCGTGTACTCGACCCGGGCCAGCACCAGCCCGTGCTTGGCCAGCAGGGACCGCCCGAACTCGGTGACCAGCCCGTACGAGCCGTCGAAGAGGGCCGGCACGCCCTCGCGCAGGGCGGCCGCGTACGCGTCCCAGCCCGGGGCGTGCTCGTCCGAGGCGAAGTTCACCGGCAGTCCGCCGCCGATGTCGAGGGTGTCGACCCGCCGCTCCCCGGCCGCCGCGTTGATCTCCTCGGCCAGCGCGTGCAGCTCCCGCACCCCCTCGGCGATCAGCGACAGCGGCACGCCCTGCGAGCCCGAGTGGACGTGCAGCCGGGTCAGCCACGGCCGCTCCACGAAGGCCCGTACGAGCCGCTCGCGCGCCCCCGGGTCCCGCAGCGGGAAGCCGAACTTGGAGACGGCGGTGGCCGTGGACAGGGCGTCGATGGTCCCGGCGCCCGTCTGCGGGTTGATCCGCACCCCGAGCGGGGAGCGGGTGGGGCCCGCCGCCACCAGGGCGTCCAGGCGCTCCAGCTCCTGCCCGTTGTCGGCGTTGACGGCGATCCCCAGGGCCAGCGCCCCGCGCAGCTCGGCGGCCGTCTTCGCGGGGGAGTCCAGTACCGTCCACTCCGCCGGGACCCCCGCCGCCCGGGCCAGGGCCAGCTCCCCGGGGCTGGCCACCTCGCAGCCGATCCCGGCGTCCGCGAGCAGCCGCAGGACGGGGACCAGCGGGGCGGCCTTCACCGCGAAGGTGTGCAGGACGGGCGTGCCGGGCGCCACCGCGGCCGCGAACGCGCCGGTCAGGGCGGCGGCGGAGGCGCGGATACCGGCCACGTCCAGCAGGCAGACCACCGGCTCGGAGTCCAGCAGCCCCTGCTCCACGGCGGCCCGTACGGCCCGGTCACGGCGCTCGGCGGCGCCCTGCGTGTGCGTCTCGGCGGCCATGTCGGCCATCCCATCATCAGGACGTCTGCGCCGCAGCTGTTGACTGGAACTATTCATACCGCCAGGATGTGAATGGATTGACCAACATCGGAGGAGGCACCAGCCATGTCAGGACCCCGCCCCGTACGGGCCGCGCGAGGCACCGAGCTCAGCACCCTGGGATGGCAGCAGGAGGCCGCCCTCCGCATGCTGCAGAACAACCTCGACCCCGAGGTCGCGGAGCACCCCGACAAGCTCGTCGTCTACGGCGGCACCGGCAAGGCCGCCCGCGACTGGCGCTCCTTCGACGCGATGGTGCGCACCCTGCGGACCCTCAAGCAGGACGAGACCATGCTGGTCCAGTCCGGCCGCCCGGTCGGCGTGATGCAGACCCACGAGTGGGCGCCGCGCGTGCTGCTCGCCAACTCCAACCTGGTCGGCGACTGGGCCAACTGGGAGGAGTTCCGCCGCCTGGAGCACCTCGGCCTGACCATGTACGGCCAGATGACCGCCGGCTCCTGGATCTACATCGGCACCCAGGGCATCCTCCAGGGCACCTACGAGACCTTCGCGGCCGTCGCCGCGAAGAAGTTCGGCGGCACCCTGGCGGGCACCATCACCCTGACCGCCGGCCTCGGCGGCATGGGCGGCGCCCAGCCGCTGGCCGTGACGATGAACGACGGCGTCGCGATCTGCATCGACGTCGACCCGCGCGCCATCGAGCGCCGCATCGAGCACCGCTACCTGGACGTGAAGGCCGACAGCCTCGCCCACGCCCTCCAGCTGGCCACCGAGGCCCGCGACGCCCGCAGGCCGCTGTCCATCGGCCTCCTCGGCAACGCCGCCGAGCTGCTCCCGCAGATGCTGGCCGAGGGCGCCCCGATCGACATCGTCACCGACCAGACGAGCGCCCACGACCCGCTCTCCTACCTCCCCGTCGGCGTCGACTTCGACGACATGGCCGCGTACGCCGCCAAGGACCCGGCCGGCTTCACCACCCGCGCCCGCGAGTCGATGGCCCGGCACGTCGAGGCGATGGTCGGCTTCATGGACGCCGGCGCCGAGGTCTTCGACTACGGCAACTCCATCCGCGGCGAGGCCCAGCTGGCCGGCTACGACCGCGCCTTCGCCTTCCCCGGCTTCGTCCCCGCCTACATCCGGCCGCTGTTCTGCGAGGGCAAGGGCCCCTTCCGCTGGGCCGCCCTGTCCGGCGAGGCCTCGGACATCGCCAAGACCGACAAGGCGATGCTGGAGCTGTTCCCGGAGAACGAGTCCCTGCACCGCTGGCTCAAGATGGCCGGCGAGCGCGTCCACTTCCAGGGCCTGCCCGCCCGTATCTGCTGGCTCGGCTACGGCGAGCGCGACCGCGCCGGCGAGCGCTTCAACGACATGGTGGCGAGCGGCGAGCTGGCCGCCCCGCTGGCCATCGGCCGCGACCACCTCGACTGCGGTTCCGTCGCCTCCCCGTACCGCGAGACCGAGGCCATGCTCGACGGCTCCGACGCCATCGCCGACTGGCCGCTGCTCAACGCCATGGTGAACGTGGCCTCCGGCGCCTCCTGGGTGTCCATCCACCACGGCGGCGGCGTCGGCATGGGCCGCTCCATCCACGCCGGCCAGGTCACCGTCGCCGACGGCACCCCGCTGGCCGGCGAGAAGATCCGCCGCGTCCTCACCAACGACCCCGGCATGGGCGTCATCCGCCACGTCGACGCCGGCTACGACATCGCCGAGACGGTCGCCGACGAGCGCGGCGTCCGCGTCCCGATGCGGGAGCACTCCGCGTGAGCGAGGCACGATTCCCGGGCCGGGGGGACTCCCGGCCCGGTGCGGCGCCGCTGCCGGGGGCTCTGCCCCCGGACCCCCGCGCCTCAAACGCCGGCGAGGCCGGGTCTGGCCCCGGCCGGGGCGAGGCCCTGGGCGGGGCCCCCTCCGGGGTCCGGGGCGGAGACCCGGGGAACGGTGGAAGGGCGGGGCGGGGAGAGACCAGCTTCCACAGCATGTGGGCAGAGCTCCAGCCCATCGGCCGCCACGCCGGCTCCGGCGGGTACCGCCGCTACGCCTGGACCGGTGCCGACGCCGACTGCCGGGCCTGGTTCCGCGGGCAGGCCGAGGCGCGCGGGCTCGCGTACGAGGTGGACCGCAACGGCAACCAGTGGGCCTGGCTCGGCGACCCCCTCGCGGGCGACGCCGTGGTCACCGGCTCCCACCTGGACTCCGTCCCCGACGGCGGGGCCTTCGACGGCCCCCTCGGAGTGGTGTCCTCCTTCGCCGCCCTGGACGAGCTCCGCGCCCGCGGCGCCGCCCCCACCCGCCCCCTGGCCATCACCAACTTCGGTGACGAGGAGGGCGCCCGCTTCGGGCTGGCCTGCGTCGGCTCCCGGCTCGCCGCCGGACAGCTGAGCAAGGACAAGGCGTACGAGCTGCGCGACGCCGACGGCGTCAGCCTCCCGCAGGCCATGGAGGCCGCCGGGTACGACCCCGGGACCATCGGAGCCGACCCGGAACGCCTCGCCCGTATCGGGGCCTTCGTCGAGCTCCACGTCGAACAGGGCCGCGCCCTCGACCTGTCCGGCGACCGCGTCGGCATCGCCTCCGCCATCTGGCCGCACGGCCGCTGGCGGTTCGACTTCCACGGCGAGGCCAACCACGCGGGCACCACCCGGCTCGTCGACCGCCGCGACCCGATGCTCACGTACGCGCAGACCGTGCTGGCCGCCCGCCAGGAGGCCGCCCTGGCCGGCGCCGTCGCCACCTTCGGCAAGATCTCCGTCGAGCCGAACGGCGTCAACGCCATCCCCTCGCTGGTACGGGGCTGGCTCGACTCCCGCGCCGCCGACCAGGCCACCCTCGACACGGTCGTCACCGCCGTCGAGAAGGCCGCCCGCGAACACGCCGAGCGCGACGGCATCGACCTGAACGTCGTACGGGAGTCCTTCACCCCGGTCGTCGAGTTCGAGCACGCCCTGCGCGACGAGCTCAACCGGCTCCTGGGCGGGGCCGTCCCGGTCCTCGGCACCGGCGCGGGACACGACGCCGGGATCCTCTCCGGATCGGTCCCGACCGCCATGCTGTTCGTACGCAACCCCACCGGCGTCTCCCACTCGCCGCGGGAGTTCGCGGCCGAGGACGACTGCGTGGCCGGAGTCCTCGCCCTCGCCGACGTACTGGAAGGCCTGGCATGCCGTTGAAGACGTACTGGCTGGAGCACGCCTGGCTCGGCAGCGCCGTCGAGCCGGGCGTCGTCCTGGACGTGTCCGGCGACGGGCGGATCGCCGCCCTGCGCACCGGAACGCCCGGCCCGCCCCCCGGGGCGGAGGTGCTGCGCGGCCTGACCCTGCCGGGCCTGGCCAACGCCCACTCCCACGCCTTCCACCGGGCGCTGCGCTCGGCCGTCCAGGTCGGCTCGGGGACCTTCTGGACCTGGCGCGAGGTCATGTACGGGGTCGCGCAGAGACTCACCCCCGAGAGCTACTTCGACCTCGCGCGCGCCGTGTACGCGGAGATGGCCCTGGCCGGCATCACCAACGTCGGCGAGTTCCACTACGTCCACCACGCCCCCGGCGGCACCCCGTACGCCGACCCCAACGCCATGGGCGAGGCCCTCATCGAGGCCGCGGCGGCGGCGGGCATCCGCGTCACCCTCCTCGACACCGCGTACCTGTCCTCGGGCTTCGGCGAAGCGCCGAACGAGCACCAGCGGCGGTTCTCCGACGGTAGCGCCGACGCCTGGGCCGAACGGGTCTCCGCCCTCAAGCCGCGGGAGCACGCGCTGATCGGCGCGGCGGTCCACTCCGTGCGCGCCGTGCCCGCCGACCAGCTCGCCACCGTCGCCGGCTGGGCGCAGGAGCGGCAGGCCCCGCTGCACGTCCACCTGTCCGAGCAGACCGCCGAGAACGACGCCTGCCAGGCCGCGCACGGCTGTACGCCCACGCAGCTGCTCGCCGACCACGGCGTGCTCGGCCCGGGCACCACCGGCGTCCACAACACGCACCTGACGGACGCGGACATCGCCCTGCTCGGCGCCACCGCCACCGGCACCTGCATGTGCCCCACCACCGAACGCGACCTCGCGGACGGCATCGGCCCGGCCGGACGCCTCCAGGGGGCGGGCAGCCCGCTGTCGCTGGGCAGCGACAGCCACGCCGTGATCGACCTGCTGGAGGAGGCGCGGGCGATGGAACTGAACGAGCGCCTCGCCAGCCGCACCCGGGGCCACTGGACGGCGAACGCCCTGCTCCGGGCCGCCACCGAGGACGGCCACGCCGCGCTCGGCCTGCCGGACGCGGGACGCCTGGAGGCCGGCGCCCTCGCCGACTTCACCACCGTCGCACTGGACTCCGTACGCACGGCCGGCCCGGCGGCGCGCCTCGGCGCGGAGACGGCCGTCTTCGCCGCCTCGGCCGCCGACGTCCGCCACACGGTGGTCGGCGGCCGCCACGTGGTCCGCGACGGCGCCCACACCCTGGTCCCGGACGTCCCGTCAGCCCTGGCGTCCGCCATCGCCGCCCTCCGCGCCTGACCGAGCCGGAGCCCGCCGCTGCGCGGAGCCTGCCCCCACCCCGCCCCTTCCCGAAACCGGAGGCTCCGCCCCCGGACCCCCGCGCCTCAAACGCCGGCGGGGCTGGAATATCGGGAAGGGGCGGGGTGGGGGGCCACACAACTCGACCACCCCGAGGAACCATGACCACCACCGTCATCACCAACATCGGCAGCCTCGTCACCAACGACCCCGCCCTCGGCGACGGCACCCCCCTCGGCCTGATCCAGGACGCCGCCGTCGTCATCGAGAACGACACGATCGCCTGGGTCGGCTCCGCCGACAAGGCCCCGGACGCCGACACCGCGTTCAACGCGAAGGGCCGCGCCGTCATCCCCGGCTTCGTCGACTCCCACAGCCACCTCGTCTTCGCCGGCGACCGCACCGCCGAGTTCAACGCCCGGATGTCCGGCCGCGGCTACACCGCCGGCGGCATCCGCACCACCGTCGCCGCCACCCGCGCCGCCTCCGACGCCGAGCTGGAGGCCAACCTGCTGCGCCACCTCGACGAGGCCCGCCGCCAGGGCACCACCACCTTCGAGACCAAGTCCGGCTACGGCCTCACCGTCGCCGACGAGGCCCGCGCCCTGCGCATCGCCTCGGCGCACACCGAGGAGGTCACCTACCTCGGCGCGCACATCGTCTCCCCCGACTACGCCGACGACCCGGCCGGCTACGTCGCGCTCGTCACCGGCGAGATGCTGGCGGCCTGCGCCCCGTACGCCCGCTGGGTGGACGTCTTCTGCGAGAAGGGCGCCTTCGACGGCGACCAGGCCCGCGCGATCCTCACCGCCGGCGCCGCCGCCGGGCTGGTCCCGCGCGTCCACGCCAACCAGCTGTCCCACGGCCCCGGCGTGCAGCTGGCCGTGGAGCTGGAGGCGGCCTCCGCGGACCACTGCACCCACCTCACCGACGCCGACGTCGACGCCCTCGCCCAGGCCGCCGGCACGACCGTCGCCACCCTGCTGCCCGGCGCCGAGTTCTCCACCCGCGCCCAGTGGCCCGACGCCCGCCGGCTGCTCGACGCAGGCGCCACCGTCGCGCTGTCCACCGACTGCAACCCCGGTTCCTCGTACACGAGTTCCATGCCGTTCTGCATCGCCCTCGCCGTCCGGGACATGGGCATGACCCCCGACGAGGCGCTCTGGTCCGCCACGGCCGGCGGGGCCCGCGCGCTGCGCCGCGACGACCTCGGGCGCCTGGGGCCCGGCGCCCGCGCGGACCTGGCCCTGCTCGAAGCCCCCAGCCACGTCCACCTCGCCTACCGTCCGGGCGTCCCGCTCGTCTCGGCCGTCTGGCAGCGAGGGGTCCGCGCCGCCTGACCGGCGGCCGGGACGCCCACCCGAAGCGCCGGGTGTCCTTTGTCTTCCCTCCGTAAGGTCCCGGGCGTACCTTGTGCCACCGATCTGATGTTCCGTCAGTAACGTGTGGCCCGAGGGGAAGACGAAGGTGTCCGACCGGAAACGTTCCACCGCACTCGCGCTGGCCTGCGCGCTCGCCGGATCCGCGGTCCTGCTCGCCGCCCCCGCGGCCCACGCCGACGTGGTCGACGTCGAGTACCAGTGCAAGACCCCCATCGGGGACAAGTCCGCGGTCTCGCCCATCGACATCAAGGCCGTCAAGGAGGGCGACGGCTACAAGCTGACGATGTCCTTCCAGAAGGGCGTCTCCTCCAGCCCCATCGAGCTGGGCAAGGGCGCCATGAACCCCAGCGCCGTCATCATGGCCGACGGCGCCGAGAAGGCCTCCGTACCGGTCTCCGGACCGCCCAACCCCGAGGCCGCGCCCGCCAACACCCCCATCAGGATCACCGATCTGTCGGGCACCTACACCCCGAAGAAGAGCGGCAAGGTCACCTTCACCGCGGGCGTCCTCACCATCAAGGCGATGGGCACCACCACCACCTGCACCCCCGGCAACAGCCCCGGGCCGTCCCTGGAGATGGAGGTCACGGCGGCCGGCGGCGGCGCGGGCCCGGGGGACTCCGGAGGCTCCGGGGACTCCGGGGGCTCGGGGGAGGCGCTCCCGCAGACCGGCCCCGCCGACTCCGCCCTCGCCCTCGGCACCCTCGGCGCCACCGTGCTGCTCTCCGGCGCCGCCGGAGTGCTGTGGCTGACCCGGCGCGGCCGGCAGCCCCAGCGGACCCGGTCCTGAACGGAGCCGCCGCCCGTGCTCCGCACCCCCCTCAAGCGGCTCGGCGCCGCACTCCTCGCCGCCGCCGGCCTGTACGCCGCCCCGGCCGCGGCGGCCGACGAACCCGCCGGACCGGGCTGGACCGCCGAACCGGCCACCGACCGCCCCGGCCCCGCGCGCCCGTACTTCTACCTCGCGGGCCCCGCCGGAACCGTCCTGGAGGACCGGCTCGCGCTGGCCAACCCCGACGACCGGGAGCACACCGTCACCCTGCGCGGGGCCGACGCCCACACCACCCCGGACGGAGCCTTCGCCGTGCGCCCCGCCGCCGGGTCCGGCGGCGCGGGCTCCTGGATCAGCTTCGGCGGCGCCGCCACGGTGAAACTCCCGCCCCGCACCCGCGCGGTGGTCCCGTTCACCGTCACCGTGCCGCCCGCCTCGCCGCCCGGCGACCACCCGGCCGCCGTCGTCGCCACCGAGGCCGGCCGTGAGGCGGGCGTACGGGTCCACCTGCGGGTCGGCGGCCCGGCCCTGGCCGCCCTCACCGTCGAGGAGGTCTCCGTACGCGGCCACGGCGCGGCCACCACCGTCGACTACACCCTGGTCAACCGGGGCAACGTCACCCTCACCCCCGAACTCGCCCTGCGCGCCGGGGGCACCTTCGGCGGGCCCCGCACCCTGCCCGCCCGCGCCCTGCCCCTCGAACTGCTGCCCGGCCGGCGGGCCCGGCTGAGCAAGCCGTGGCCCGGCGCGCCCGCCTTCGGCCGGCTCACCGTCACCCTCACCGCCACGGCCCCCGGCGCGGCCCCGGCCACCGCCACCGCCTCGGCGTGGCCGGTGCCCGGCGGGGGAGCGGCCCTGGCCGGCGGCGCCCTGACCGCCCTCGGCGGGACGGCGGCCGCCGCGCTGCTCCTCGTACGGGCCCGGCGCTCCCGGCGCTCCCGGCGCTCCCGGCGCGCGGAGCCGTACGCGCGCCCGCCGGCCCGGACCCCGGAAGGCGAGCGGGCGCACGAGAAGGACGACCGGCACGAGCTGACGGGAGCCACCAGGTGAGCCGCACGGCTGGCGCGAAGCCGGCACCCCTCCTCGGCGCGGCCCTGACGGCGCTCGCCCTCACCCTGCTCGCGCTGCTGCCGGCGGCCGCCCCCGCGACCGCCGCCGAGGGGAAGCCCGCCGCGGCGCTCTCCCTCCAGGAGGCGGCCAAGGGCACCGAGATCACGGTCACCGGCACCGGCTGGCGGGCGAAGACGCTCGTCATGCTGCTGGTCTGCGGCCAGAACATGATCGGCGGCACCAACAGCTGCGCCAACGCCGACGGGGTCGCCGTCGCGGTCGCCGGCGACGGCGGCTTCACCGCGAGGCTGCCGGTCGCGGAACCGCCCAAGCCCTGCCCCTGCGTGGTCACCGTGACCTCCGTCAACGGGGACCAGTCCACCGTGGCCCTCCCGCTGAAGATCACCGGCCATCCGGTGGCGGAGCTGCCCGCCGAATCCGGCACCGCCCGGCTCGCGATGCTGAGCGGGGTCCGCCTCAGGGGCGAGGACGGGGTGCTGACCTGGTTCGGCGCCCCGCCCGGCCGGAAGTTCACCGCCACCCTCGGCAACCTCGGCTCGGCCCCGGTCAAGGACCCCGTCTTCCAGCTCGGCACCGCGCACGGGGTCTTCGCCCCGGTGTGGGAGGAGGCCCGCTGGAAGGGCTCCATCCCGCCCGGGGGCACGGCGGAGGTCGCGCTGGACGTGGCCCTGCCGGCGGGCGCCCACGGCGACTACACGGTCTCCCTCAAGTACGGGGACACGGTCCTGGCCGCCCAGCCCTGGGGCGTGGACCGCCCGTACGGGGTGCTGCTGTTCTGGGGGCTGCTGCTGGTGGTGGTCCCGACGGCGCTCTTCCGGGCCGGCATGGCCGTCGTCGACAGGGTCCGCCCCCGCGCCGGTGCGGTGTCCGGCCGCCACCGCAGCGCCGGGGCGGCCCCGGCCGACGGCTCGGCGGCCTCCGCGGCGTCGGCGGTGACGGCCCGCCTGCCGCGGCTCCGCGCGGTACGGGCCCCCGACGCCCCGACACAGGTCCTGCCCTGGTTCGCACCGCCGGATCCGGAACCGGAACCCGCACCGCGGCCCCCACAGACATCCGCACCGTCCGATCACAGTCCGACGACGAAGGGACCATCGTGAAGACCCAACGGAGGGCGAGCGCGGCCGTGGTCGCGCTGCTGCTCAGCGGCGCGGGTATCGCCGTGGCGGCTTCCCCCGCCCAGGCGGCCGAAGCCACGTTCAAGGTCAAGTGCGTACCGCCGGCCGGCGGCGGCGATCCGGTGGAGGGCGAGACCACCGCCAGGATCACCGCGCCGGCCACGGCCAAGGTCGGTGACGAGGTCGACGTGTCGTGGGAGACGGTGAAGCCGGCCTCGAACAACACCGACCTGATGGTGATCCCCAAGGACTCGGTCCAGCCCACCGGCTGGCTCACCGTCGGGGGCGGGGGAGGGGAGGCCAAGGTCGTCGGGGAGAAGAAGAACCCGGAGATCCCCAAGAAGGCCCCCATGGTCATGTCCACCATGAAGGGCAAGGTGAAGCTGACCAAGGCCGGGAAGATCACCCTGACCCCCGGCAGGTACGAGGTCGCGGTGACCTTCCCCTTCGGCACCTTCGTCACCAAATGCGCCCCGGTGGGCGAGGTGAAGGGCGGGGCGACCATCGACGTGTCGGACGGCGGCTCCACGACGGGCGGCTCCACGACCGGCGGCGCGACGACGGGCGGCACGACCACCGGCGGCGCGACCACCGGGGGCACGACGACGGGCGGCGCGACCACCGGGGGCGCGACCACCGGGGGCGCCACGACCGGCGGCGCGACCACCGGTTCCACGACCGGCTCCACCACCGGCGGCAGCGGCGGCCAGACCGACTTCCCCGGCAAGGCGGTCGAGGTGGCCTACGACTGCGGCGCGGTGGTCCCCGGCGGCATCAAGACCCCGGTCACCGTCAACGCCAAGAAGAACGCCGGCGGCGGCTACGACCTCACGGTCAAGACCGCCAAGGGAGCCATGGCCGCGCCCATGGCCCTGCCCGCCGGGGCCCTCAAGCCCTCCATGGACATCAAGCTCGGCGGCGCCGACAGCGGCTCGGTCAAGGTCACCGGCCCCGCCAACGCGGAGCCGATCCCCGACAAGGCCCCGGTCAGCCTCAGCGACATGACCGGCACCTACAAGCCCGGCAAGACGGGCAAGGTGACGCTGAGCCCGGACCAGCTGACGATCGACGTCACGATGGCCCCGGGCTCGACCCCGATCAACGTGCCCTGCAAGGCGGCCAGCAGCGGCGTCTCCCTGGAGCTCGACACCGCCGCCCAGCCGGGCGGCTCGGGCTCCACCTCCTCCGGCTCCGCGGCCTCGGGCACCTCCGGCGCCGCGGGCGGCCTCGCCGAGACCGGCGCCGACGACGAGGGCGGCCTCCAGGCCCTCACGCTGGTCGCCGGCACGGTGATCCTGCTCGGCGGCGCGGTCTTCGCCTTCACCCCCTGGCGCCGCCTGCGCGGTACGAGGTAACCCGTCGTTTCCCTCGCGACCTGCCGCGCGCCCCTCCGCACCCGGAGGGCGCGCGGCCGTTTCTGTGCCAGGCTCCGAGAGTCGATCGATACGTCCGGTGCACAGGGACAGCGGGGAAGAGACATGACATTCAGGTACGCCGCAGTCGGGCTCGTCGCCCTCTGCGTACTGGGAGCGCTCGGTGCGCCCTCCGCGTCGGCCGCGAACAGCGGGAAGTGCAAGACCACGGCCGACATGGACGGCGCCGGGCGGCCGAACGCCACCTCCCGCTGCACGGGAGGCTTCCCTTCCGGCGCCAGGCACCGTGCGGTCATCACCTGCGACACCGTGCAGGGGGCCCGCGAGCACGTGGTGCGCCGCACCTACCGCAGCGCGTGGGCGACGACGGGATCGCCCGCCAAGGTCGGCTGCGGATTCAAATCGTTCCTGGTCGGATTCACGTCGGAGATGCGCGGCAACTGACGTTCTCCGCGGCACTCACTCCTTCGGGGAAACAAAAGGGGCGGCTCGGCACACCTTCCGGTGTGTCGAGCCGCCCCTCGTGCGGGTGGGTGCGTCAGCGCACGTCACCCATGAGCGTCTTGACCTTCTTGCGGTACATGAAGACCGCGGCCGCGGCCAGGACGGCCAGGGTGGCCTCGATGGCCACCGCGGAGGTGCCGTTGAGGTCGATGCCGAAGACGGCCGGGTCGGACAGCAGGCTGGTGACGGAGTCGCCCGCGGTGACCGCGAGGAACCACACGCCCATCATCTGCGAGGCGTACTTGGCCGGTGCCATCTTCGTGGTGACCGACAGGCCGACCGGGGAGAGGCAGAGCTCGCCGACGGTCTGGATCAGGTAGATGCCGACGAGCCACATGGGGCTCACCGACTGTCCGTTCGCGGCCAGGCCGATCGGCACCAGGAAGAAGAAGAACGACACACCGACGAAGAACAGGCCCGCGGCGAACTTGCCGACCGTCGACGGCTCGTTGCCCTTGCGGTTCAGCCACACCCAGATCCAGGCGAAGACCGGGGCCAGGGCCATGATGAAGACCGGGTTCAGGGACTGGTACCAGGACGAGGGGAACTCGAAGCCGAGCAGCGCTCCGGCAGCCTTGGTCTCCCCGAAGGACTGGACGGTCGAGGCGCCCTGGTCGTAGATCATCCAGAAGACGGCGGCGGCGACGAAGAACCAGATGTAGCCGGTCATCTTCGACTGCTCGTCGCGGTTCAGGTCCTTGTCCCGCTTGATGCGGACCAGCACACCGGCCGGGACGATCAGACCGATCAGGGTCAGGGGGATGGTCGCCCACGCCTTGGTGAACATGCCGGCCATGCCCACGGCGGTGTAGAACACCGCGACGGCCGCGACCACGGCGACGATCTTGCCGATCCAGGAGGTGCGCTCCTCGGCCGACAGCGGCTTCGGGACGACGGAGCTGACCGGGTTCAGGTTCTTGGTGCCCAGCAGGAAGGCGACGAGGCCGATGCCCATGCCGACCGCGGCGAGCGCGAAGCCGAGGTGCCAGTTGACCTTCTGGCCGACGGTTCCGATGATCAGCGGCGCGAAGAAGGCACCGGCGTTGATGCCCATGTAGAAGATCGTGAAGCCGCCGTCACGGCGCGGGTCGTTCGCGTCCTTGTACAGCTGGCCGACCATCGTGGAGATGTTGGCCTTGAGCAGACCCGAGCCGAGGGCCACGAGGGCCAGGCCGACGAAGAACGTCGAGCCGCCCGGCAGGGCGAGGATGATGTGACCGGACATGATCGTCACGGCCGCGATCGTCACCGTCTTGCGGGGGCCCCAGACGCGGTCGCCGAGCCACCCGCCGGGCAGGGCGAGCAGGTAGACCATGGAGACGTAGATGGAGAACACGGTGATCGCCGTGCCCTCGTCCATCCCGATGCCGCCGGCCAGGCTGCCCTTCTTGGCGTCCGGGCCACCGGAGAGCAGGTAGACGAGGAGGAGGGCCTTCATGCCGTAGAAGCTGAAGCGCTCCCACATCTCGGTCATGAAGAGAGTGGCCAGGCCACGGGGGTGTCCGAAGAAGGTCTTCTCGGCGGACGGAGTCGCCGGTTCCTTCGTCAGGCTGGAAGCCATGGTCGATCCTTGCTTGCTCGGGACGCTTCGCTTCGTGAGCGGAACTGCGCCCGGTGGGGGGGTGGCCGGCACCGGCGGTGGGTGTCCCACCCCACGCCCAGGGGTCTGCCCTCGACCTGGAGGAGGGGGCAGGGAACATCCACAACCGGGATCCACGCCCAGCGCGCCTCGCGCGCCGGGCCCGGCCCATAGGTCATTCACTGTCATCTGGGCCGGATCGAACCGACCAGAGCAGAATTTGAGGTCTTTGGCGCGGATTTCGGCACAAAGATCCCCTGGGTAGTGCATCAGGCGTCTCGCCACCATACGACAGGACACCGCCGCATATGGAAGGCCTTGAGAGATGGATCACAGGCCCAACGGGAACCGATCTGTCATGTTCGAAGGCGGGTAGTAGTTCATAACCCCAGTTCGAGAGGGGTCTGCGGGCAAGCGCCTGCTTTCAGCCGCCGCGGACTACCATCACCCACATGACGCGTGTACTGCTCGCCGAGGACGACGCATCCATCTCGGAACCCCTCGCCCGCGCCCTGCGCCGGGAGGGTTACGAGGTCGAGGTCCGGGAGGACGGCCCCACCGCCCTGGACGCCGGACTGCAGGGCGGCGTCGACCTCGTCGTCCTGGATCTCGGCCTGCCCGGCATGGACGGCCTGGAGGTGGCCCGGCGCCTGCGCGCCGAGGGTCACGGCTTCCCGATCCTGGTACTCACCGCCCGGGCCGACGAGGTCGACACGGTGGTCGGCCTCGACGCGGGCGCCGACGACTACGTGACCAAGCCCTTCCGCCTCGCCGAGCTGCTGGCCCGCGTACGGGCCCTGCTGCGGCGCGGCGCCACCGAGGCGGGCCAGGCCCCCGCCACCCACGGCGTGCGCATCGACGTCGAATCGCACCGCGCGTGGATGGGGGAGGAGGAGCTCCAGCTCACCGCCAAGGAGTTCGACCTGCTGCGCGTCCTGGTCCGCGACGCCGGCCGCGTCGTCACCCGCGACCAGCTGATGCGCGAGGTCTGGGACACCACCTGGTGGTCCTCCACCAAGACCCTCGACATGCACATCTCCTGGCTGCGCAAGAAGCTGGGCGACGACGCGGCCAACCCCCGCTACATCGCCACCGTCCGCGGCGTCGGCTTCCGCTTCGAGAAGAGCTGACCCCCGCGCGACTGAGGCATCCTCTAAGGCATGCGCCGCCGCCTCATCAACTCCACGCTCGCCGTGGTGCTCGTCGTGATCGCCGTGTTCGGGGTCTCCCTCGTCATCGTGGAGACCCGGACCATCACCAGCAGCGCCCAGGACCGGATCGGCTCCGAGGCGCTGCGGCTGCTCGGCACCGTCGAGGCGGACGCCCTGGAGCACAAGCCCGTCGACGCGGGCGCGCTCGCCGAGCAGCTCGACCTCGGCACGTACGCCCGCGTCACCCTCCCCGGCCGGCCGGCCGTCGAGGTCGGCGACCGGATCGACGACAGCGTCCTGCGCGGCACCGCACGCGGGGAGCAGGGCATGTTCGTGGTCGTCGAGGCGTCCCGGGCCACCGTCACCAAGGAGGTCGGGCGCACCCTGGCGGTGGTCGGCGCGGTGGCGCTGCTGGCCGTCGTGGCGGCCGTCCTGCTCGCCGTACGCCAGGCCAACCGGCTGGCGTCCCCGCTCACCGACCTCGCCGAGACCGCCGAGCGGCTGGGGTCGGGCGACCCGCGGCCCCGGCACAAGCGGTACGGGGTCCCCGAGCTGGACCGGGTCGCCGACGTACTGGACTCCAGCGCGGAGCGGATCGCCCGCATGCTGACCGCCGAGCGGCGGCTGGCCGCCGACGCCTCGCACCAGCTGCGCACCCCCCTCACCGCCCTGTCGATGCGGCTGGAGGAGATCACGGTCACCGAGGACCTGGAGACCGTGCGCGAGGAGGCGAGCATCGCCCTCACCCAGGTGGAGCGGCTCACGGACGTGGTCCAGCGGCTGCTGACGAACTCGCGGGACCCGCGGACCGGCTCGGCGGTCCCCTTCGACCTGGACGAGGTCGTCAAGCAGCAGGTGGAGGAGTGGCGGCCGGCCTACCGCAGCGCCGGACGGGCCATCGTCCGCTCCGGGAAGACCGGCATGCGGGCCGTCGGCACGCCGGGGGCGGTCTCGCAGGTCCTGGCGACCCTCGTGGAGAACGCGCTGATGCACGGCGGCGGCACGGTCGCCCTGCGCACCCGCGTCACCGGGAACCAGGCCGTGCTGGAGGTCACCGACGAGGGCCCCGGCGTCCCGCCCGACCTCGGCAACCGGATCTTCGAGCGGACCATCAGCGGCCGCAACTCCACCGGGATCGGCCTGGCCGTGGCCCGGGACCTCGCGGAAGCCGACGGCGGCCGCCTGGAGCTCCTCCAGGGCCAGCCGCCGGTGTTCGCACTGTTCCTCAGCCGTACCGCCCCCGAACCGGCGGAGCCGGAGCGGACGGTCCGGTAACCCGGAGGCCGCTCAGCCCGCAGGCCGCTCAGTTGCCCGCGGGCTCCGGGGTGCGGGGGGTGAGGGGCAGGTCGTGCCCGTCACGCTGCTCGACCACCAGCGAGGGCGCCGCCGGCGTGGGCAGCGCCTTGAAGACCCAGCTCCGGTAGGACCAGAACCGGAAGACGGTGGCCACCGCCATGCCGAGGAACTTGAAGACGTTGTTCTGCAGCGAGCTGTCCAGGCCGAAGCCGTAGGTGGCCACGTAGAGCACACCGCTCTCGATGACCATGCCGATCAGGCTGAACAGCACGAAGAGGATCATCTCGCGGCGGCGGCTGCCGAGGTCGCGGTCCCGGTAGGTGAAGTAGCGGAAGCCCACGTAGTTCGTGACGATGGCCACCACGATGGCTATGACGTTCGCACGCACCGTCTGCAGGTCGGTCGTGCTCCGCAGCAGGTTGAAGACGCCGAAGTTGACGAGGACGCCCGCCCCGCCGACCGCTCCGAACTTGACGACCTCCCGGGCCAGACCGCGGAGGCGCTCGGACAGCGGCATTGCGTTCGGCGTGCTCATGTGATGGCTCAGTCCCTGTCCGTCGTCGTGGTCCCCGCGGCGGGGCCGTCACCCGATCTCGTCAACCCCACCATGCTAAGTGTCCCCCGCGGCGGGAGTCCGCGCCCCGGCACCCCCTGCGACGCACGGCACACGAGGCCGCCGGCACCCTCCGGCGGGTCCGCGCCAGGGTCCCGTCCGGATGGCGGAATACCGGCGGATACCCTGGAGGCGTGACGTTCCCGGTAGTCGGCATGGTCGGCGGCGGACAGCTCGCCCGCATGACCCACGAGGCGGGTATCCCCCTCGGCATCAGATTCAAGATCCTCAGTGACACCCCACAGGACTCGGCGGCCCAGGTCGTGAGCGATGTCGTCATCGGCGACTATCGCGACCTGGAGACGCTGCGCGCCTTCGCGCGCGGCTGCGACGTGGTCACCTTCGACCACGAGCACGTACCCACCGAGCACCTCCGGGCCCTGGAGTCGGACGGCATCCCCGTCCGGCCGGGGCCCGACGCGTTGGTGCACGCCCAGGACAAGGGGGTGATGCGCGCCAAGCTCGACGAGATCGGCGCGCCCAGCCCCCGCCACCGGATCGTGAGCGATCCGGCGGACGTGGCGGCCTTCGCGGACGAGGTCGGCGGTTTCCCCGTCATCCTCAAGACGGTGCGCGGCGGGTACGACGGCAAGGGGGTGTGGTTCGTCCGCACCCCCGAGGACGCGGCGGCCCCCTTCAAGGCGGGCGTCCCCGTCCTCGCCGAGGAGAAGGTGGACTACGTCCGCGAGCTCGCGGCCAACATCGTCCGCTCCCCGCACGGCCAGGCGGTGGCCTACCCCGTCGTCGAGTCCATCCAGGTGGACGGGGTCTGCGACACGGTGATCGCCCCCGCGCCCGACCTCTCCGAAGCCCTCGCCGGCGAGGCCCAGGCCCTGGCCCTGCGCATCGCCGGGGAACTCGGCGTGACCGGCCACCTGGCCGTGGAGCTGTTCGAGACCACCGACGGCCGCATCCTCGTCAACGAACTGGCCATGCGCCCGCACAACAGCGGCCACTGGACCCAGGACGGTGCGGTCACCTCCCAGTTCGCCAACCACCTCCGCGCGGTCCTGGACCTCCCCCTGGGCGACCCGCGCCCCCGGGCCCGCTGGACGGTCATGGCGAACGTACTCGGCGGGGACTACCCCGACATGTACGCGGGGTACCTGCACTGCATGGCCCACGACCCGCAGGTGAAGATCCACATGTACGGCAAGGACGTGAAACACGGCCGCAAGGTCGGCCACGTCAACACCTACGGCGACGACCTGGACGATGTGCTGGAGCGCGCACGTCACGCAGCCGGCTACCTCAGAGGAACGATCACCGAATGAGCACCTCCCCCGTCGTAGGCATCGTCATGGGCTCGGACTCCGACTGGCCCGTCATGGAGGCCGCCGCCAAGGCGCTGGACGAGTTCGAGATCCCCTACGAGGTCGACGTCGTCTCCGCGCACCGGATGCCGCGCGAGATGGTCGCGTACGGCGAGCAGGCGGCCGGGCGGGGCCTGAAGGCGATCATCGCGGGCGCGGGCGGAGCCGCCCACCTGCCCGGGATGCTCGCCTCCGTCACCCCGCTGCCCGTCATCGGCGTCCCCGTGCCGCTGAAGTACCTCGACGGCATGGACTCGCTGCTGTCGATCGTCCAGATGCCCGCCGGGGTTCCCGTCGCCACCGTCTCCGTCGCCGGAGCGCGCAACGCGGGCCTGCTGGCCGTACGGATGCTGGCCGCGCACGACCCGGAGCTGCTCGGCCGGATGCGCGAGTTCCAGCAGGAGCTGAACGACCAGGCCACCGAGAAGGGCAAGCGGCTGCGTACGAAGGTCGCGGGCGCGGACTCCTTCGGGTTCGGCAAGTGAGCGCGGCGGACCTGCTGGCGCGGGCCAGGGAGCTGCTCGCCGAGTACCCGGTCGTCGACGGCCACAACGACCTTCCCTGGGCGCTGCGCCAGCAGGTCCGCTACGACCTCGACCGGCGCGACCTCGCCGCCGACCAGTCGGACCACCTGCACACCGACCTGCCCCGGCTGCGCGCCGGCGGGGTCGGCGCGCAGTTCTGGTCGGTCTACGTGCGCTCCGACTACAGCGGCGACGAGGCGGTCAGCGCCACCCTGGAGCAGATGGACGCCGTCGGCCAGCTGATCGCCCGTTACCCGGGTGACCTGGTGCGGGCGCTGACGGCGGACGACATGGAGGCGGCCCGCGCCGAAGGCCGGATCGCCTCCCTGATGGGCGCCGAGGGCGGGCACTCCATCAACAACTCGCTCGCCACCCTGCGCGCCCTGCACCGCCTGGGCGTGCGGTACATGACGCTCACCCACAACGACACCATCGACTGGGCGGACTCGGCGACCGACGAACCCCGGCACGGCGGCCTCACGGACTTCGGCCGCGAGGTCGTCCGCGAGATGAACCGCATCGGCATGCTCGTGGACCTCTCGCACGTCGCCCCGACGACGATGCGCGACGCCCTCGACGTGTCGCGGGCGCCGGTGATCTTCTCGCACTCCTCGGCGCGTGCGGTCTGCGACCACCCGCGCAACGTCCCCGACGACGTGCTGGAGCGGCTGTCCGGCAACGGCGGCGTGGCGATGGCCACCTTCGTGCCCAAGTTCATCCTGCCCGCGGCCGTCGAGTGGACCCTCGCCGCGGACGAGAACCTGCGCGCGCACGGCTTCCACCACCTCGACACCACCCCCGAGGCGATGGCCCTGCACCGGGCGTTCGAAGCGGCGCACCCGCGCCCGGTGGCGACCGCCGCCACCGTCGCCGACCACCTGGACCACATGCGCGAGGTGGCCGGCGTCGACCACGTCGGCATCGGCGGCGACTTCGACGGCACCGCCTTCACCCCGGCCGGACTGGACGACGTCTCGGGCTACCCGAACCTGATCGCGGAGCTCATCGGGCGCGGCTGGTCGCGGGCGGACCTGGCGAAGCTCACCTGGTCGAACGCGGTACGGGTACTGCGGGACGCGGAGGCGGCGGCCCGGGACCTCTCGGCGACCCGGGGCCCGTCCAACGCCCACCTCTGACGACGCCCCCCGGGCCCGGCGGCGGTTCCGCCTCCGCGGCCCGGCCGGGAAAGCCCGGCGGGCGCCTGGTGGCCGGGGCGCCACCCGAACGCCACACCTGCCGGGCGGCCCCGGCGCCCCGCGTGTCACGGTGGCTCCATCTCTCCCTGCTGCCGCCGAGACCGGAGCCAACGCCATGGCCGACCTGCAGGATGAACCGCACTCCCCGGGCGTCGGAGCCGAAGACGTCCCAGCCCCCGCCTCCGTGGGCGGCGCCCTGGACCGGGCGGCCGAGCTGCTCGCCGAGCATCCCGTCGCGGACGGGTGCAACACCCTCGTCTGGACCCTGCGCCAGAGCCCGTACCACGACATCGACACCCCGGACGGGTGCGTCGACACCGACATCCCCCGGCTGCGCGCCGGGGGAGTGGGCGCCCAGTTCTGGACGCTGCTCGTGCCCTCGGGGCGGCCGGGCGGGGCCGCGTCCGGTGCCGCCCCCGGCCAGGTGGTGTCCGACACCCTCGAACAGATCGACGTGGCCCAGGCCCTGATGCGGCGCTACTCCGACAGCCTGCACCTCGCGCTGAGCGCCGACGACATGGTCGACGCCCGCAACCGGGGCCAGATCGCCTCGTTCCTGGGCCCCGTGCCGGGCAGCGCCCTCACCGATTCCCTCGGCGCGCTGCGGGCCTTCCACGCACTGGGCGTCCGCATCATCGCGCCCGCGGGCGCCCCCTGGGCCGAGGAGGGGCTGACGGCCTTCGGCCACGAGGTGGTCAAGGAGGTGAACCGGCTGGCGATGCTGCTGGACCTGACGGGCTGCCCGCCGGCCGCGGCCTGCCAGCTCGCGGCGGCCTCCAAGGCGCCGGTGATCGTCTCGAACACGGGGGCCGCCGCGCTCAACCCGCACCCGGGGAACGTCACCGACGAGGTGCTGCTCGCGCTGCGGGCGGCGAACGGACTGGCGATGGTCACCTTCGACGCCGCGCGGACGGGGGACTCCCTGCACGCGGTGGCCGACCACCTGGAGCACGTCCGGGCCATCGCCGGCCCGGAGGGCGTCGGCATCGGCGCCGGCTTCGGCACCGAACGGGGAGCGCCCCGGCCGGCGGGCCTGGCGGACGCCTCGGGCTATCCGCTCCTGATCGCGGAGCTGCTGGAGCGGGGCTGGTCGCAGACCGACCTCGCCCTGCTGACCTGGGGCAACGCCCTGCGGGTGCTGCGCGACGCGGAGTTCACCGCGCGCGCCGCACAGCACCGCAGGACGCCGTAGCGCCGAGGCGCCACAGCGGCGTACGCGTCAGCGGGCGGCCAGGGCCCGCTTCGGCAGGACGGTCGCCTTCCACAGCCGGATCCCGGACCACACCGTGGCGTACAGCAGGAGGCCGTTGCGCGCGCACAGCAGGACCGTGCCGAGCGTGGTGTTGGTGAGGATGTCGGAGCCGTACCAGACCGGGAAGACCAGCGTGGTCAGGACGGTGGCGGCCACCAGCAGCCAGGCGACGGGACGCTGGGTGGTGTGCCGGGAGGTGAGGCAGACGGCGGCGAGGCCGAGCAGCCAGATCATGTACTGCGGGCTGATGACCCGGCTGGTGACGGTGAAGACCATGATGGCGCAGAGCGCGGCGTCGAAGGGCGTCGCGTTCGACCAGCGGTTGGCCTTGACCCGCCACAGCAGGAGCAGCAGGAAACCGATGACGGTCAGGCCGAGCGAGGCCCGCGCGATGCTCGACACGTACGGGCCGACGTACTCGAAGGCGCCGTACTGGAAGTTGATCTTGCCGGGCCACAGGCCGACGAGGCGGGCCGCCATCAGGGCCGAGCCGCCGAGGGACTCGACCTGGACGCCGCGGTCGCCCTGGTTGCCGAGGAAGCCGAGCGTGTCGCGGAACAGCGCCGCGAAGACGGCGAGCAGCGCGGCGCAGGACAGCGCCGCCGCGACGAAGGCGTCCCGCGTGGACTTGCCGCGCGGGGTGCCGAGCAGGGTGAGCAGCGGCCACACCTTGACCATGGCGCCGACGCCGGCGATCACGCCGCCGAGGCGGGGGCGGTAGCGCAGGCACAGCAGGGAGGCGACGGCGAGCAGGGTGACCTGGATGTCGTAGCGCGCGAAGGGGGTCGCCATGAGCATCGGCAGCGTGACGAGCCACAGCACGGCGCCGCCCATGCTGCCGTCGTTGCGGCGGGCGGCCCGTATCAGGCCGACGAGGAGCACGCCGTCGCAGAGGACGGTCAGCGCGACGAAGGCCTGGAAGTAGGTGAGGAAGGGGAGCAGGTCGGGCGAGAGGAAGATCGCCGCGGCTGCCGGGGGGTACTGCCACATGATGTCGTTGTGCGGCATCGTCCACGTGACGAGGACGTCGTACCAGTTGTGGTAGGTCGCGGTGATCTCTACTCGGACGACGTTCGAGCTGTAGAAGTCGTTGACGAGCATCCAGAGCATCGCGGCCCGGCTGGCCAGCCAGAAGCCCGCGATACCCAGCAGGGCTCCGCGTCCTCGCATGGCTGCTTCGAAGGATCCCCGCCGGTCACGCGTGGCGGGCGCCGCCGTCGCAGATGCGGTGGGGTTGGTCGGAGGGCTGCTGGTCGTGGTCATCGGCGCGAAGTCTACCTATTCGTTTTTTCCCCTTCTTTGACTGAGACCCATCAAAAAGGGGTAGGGGTGTACGCCGCCGCGGCCCGGCCGGGCCCGCGATTTCCCCTACGCCTGCGGCCGCCCCATGGCCCGGTACGTCCAGCCGGCCGCGCGCCAGCGCAGCGGGTCGAGGGCGTTGCGGCCGTCGAGGACGAGGCGGTCGGTGACGACCTCGCCGAGCTCGGCCGGGTCGAGGTCGCGGAACTCGCGCCATTCGGTGAGGTGCAGGACGACCTCGGCGCCACGCGCCGCCGCCAGCGCCGAGTCGGCGTAGCCGAGCGTCGGGAAGATACGGCGGGCGTTGTCCATGCCCTTGGGGTCGTAGACGGTGACCTGGCCGCCCTGGAGGTGGATCTGCCCGGCCACGTTCAGCGCGGGGGAGTCGCGCACGTCGTCCGAGTCCGGCTTGAAGGTGGCGCCGAGGACGGCGACCCGCTTGCCGAGGAAGGAGCCGCCGACCGCCTCCCGGGCCAGCTCGACCATGTGGCCGCGCCGGCGCATGTTGATGGAGTCGACCTCCCGCAGGAAGGTCAGCGCCTGGTCGGCGCCGAGCTCGCCGGCGCGCGCCATGAAGGCGCGGATGTCCTTGGGCAGGCAGCCGCCGCCGAAGCCGATCCCGGCGCGCAGGAACTTGGCGCCGATCCGCTCGTCGTAGCCGATGGCCTCCGCCAGCTTGACCACGTCACCGCCGGCGGCCTCGCAGACCTCCGCCATGGCGTTGATGAACGAGATCTTCGTCGCCAGGAAGGAGTTGGCGGCCGTCTTGACCAGCTCCGCCGTCGGGAAGTCGGTCACCACCAGCGGGGTGCCCTCCGACATCGGGGTCTCGTACACCTCCCGCAGCAGCTTCTCGGCGCGCTCGCCCCGGACGCCGATGACGATCCGGTCCGGGTGCAGGGTGTCCTGCACGGCGAAGCCCTCGCGCAGGAACTCCGGGTTCCACGCCAGCTCCACGTCCGCGCCCGCCGGGGCCAGCGCCGCCAGCTTCGCCGCGAGCCGCTCGGCCGAGCCCACCGGCACCGTCGACTTGCCGACCACCAGGGCGGGCCGGGTCAGGTGCGGGGCCAGCGACTCGACGGCGGAGTCCACGTACGACATGTCGCAGGCGTACTCACCGTGCCGCTGCGGGGTGTTCACGCACACGAAGTGCACGTCGCCGAACTCCCCGACCTCCTCCCACGACTGCGTGAACCGCAGCCGCCCGGTGGACCCGGGCAGCCCCGCCACGTGCTTGGCGAGCAGTTCCTCCAGCCCCGGCTCGTACATGGGGACCCGGCCGGCCGCCAGCATCTCGATCTTCTCCGGCACCACGTCCAGCCCCAGCACCTCGAAGCCGAGCTCCGCCATGGCAGCGGCGTGGGTGGCGCCCAGGTAGCCGGTACCGATCACGGTGATCTTCAGGAGGGCCATCGATGCTCCAGAGGTGCGGGGCCGTTTGCGGTCCCCGAGCATAGTCGCGCCGGTCCGCGGGGACGTTCCACCGAGGGTCCGGCTGTCACGCAGCTCACGTACGCGCCGCATATCGCTGCGCGGACGCCGGGAACTAGACTTTGGGTTACTTAACGGTAGTTAGCATCCGGCGCCGAGCGCACGGCGGCGACACACAGCTGTCGGCGCCCCACCCGGCGCCGCACCCTGGGGAGTGAGAGATCTTGGCGGGTTCTGCCGACTTCGACCTGTACCGCCCGGCCGAGGAGCACGACATGCTCCGCGAGTCGGTCCGCGCGCTCTGCGAGGCGAAGATCCTCCCGTTCGCGGCCGCGGTCGACGAGGAGGCCCGCTTCCCGCAGGAGGCCCTCGACGCCCTGGTCGCCAACGACCTGCACGCCGTCCACGTGCCCGAGACCTACGGCGGCGCCGGCGCCGACGCCCTCGCCACCGTCATCGTGATCGAGGAGGTGGCCCGCGTCTGCGCCTCCTCCTCCCTCATCCCGGCGGTCAACAAGCTCGGCTCCCTCCCGGTGATCCTCTCCGGCTCGGAGGAGCTCAAGGCCAAGTACCTCGGCCCGCTGGCCAAGGGCGACGCGATGTTCTCGTACTGCCTCTCCGAGCCGGACGCCGGCTCCGACGCGGCCGGCATGAAGACCCGCGCGGTGCGCGACGGCGACTTCTGGGTGCTCAACGGCGTCAAGCGCTGGATCACCAACGCGGGCGTCTCCGACTACTACACGGTCATGGCCGTCACCGACCCGGAGAAGCGCTCCAAGGGCATCTCCGCGTTCGTGGTCGAGAAGACCGACGAGGGCGTCTCCTTCGGCGCCCCCGAGAAGAAGCTCGGCATCAAGGGCTCCCCGACGCGCGAGGTCTACCTCGACAACGTCCGCATCCCGGCCGACCGCATGATCGGCGCCGAGGGCACCGGATTCGCCACCGCGATGAAGACCCTCGACCACACCCGCATCACCATCGCCGCCCAGGCCCTCGGCATCGCCCAGGGCGCCCTGGACTACGCCAAGGGCTACGTCCAGGAGCGCAAGCAGTTCGGCAAGCCGATCGGCGACTTCCAGGGCGTCCAGTTCATGCTCGCGGACATGGCCATGAAGATCGAGGCCGCCCGCCAGCTGACCTACGCGGCCGCCGCCAAGTCGGAACGCGTCGACGCCGACCTCACCTTCTTCGGCGCCGCCGCCAAGTGCTTCGCCTCCGACGTCGCGATGGAGGTCACCACGGACGCCGTCCAGCTCCTCGGCGGCTACGGCTACACCCGCGACTACCCGGTCGAGCGCATGATGCGCGACGCCAAGATCACCCAGATCTACGAAGGCACGAACCAGGTCCAGCGGATCGTCATGGCCCGCAACCTGCCGTAACCCCCGGCCTGACACGCCGTTCCCCGGCAGGCCCCCGGCACGCGCCGGGGGCCTGCCGCGTACCCGTCGCCGGCCGCCCGCCGCCCGCCACCGGGGATTACGGAGCGTTCCTTTGTAACGATTCCGATCCAGCGGGCGGGTCCCGCGGTCCGGCGGCCGCCCGGCGGGGCCGGTGCTCCCGGGGCGGGGGACGGCCGCCGCCGTGCCGCGCGGCGACGGGCGCGGCGGTGGAGGCGGTGCGGGAAGGTCCGTTGCTGAGCAGGGGGTTTCGGCGGCGCGTCGCGGACGCCCTGCATATAAAGGGGACGGGCGCGGCCCCGCGCGCCCGCGAGGCGGGGCGGGCGCCGTAACCGGAACGTTGCCGCAGGGGAGCCGGGCGGGCCGCCTCCGGGCTTTGCACTGCGCGGCATGGGCTAACTTTGAAGCTTCGTACGCCTGAACCGGTTGGGGAGAGAACAAAATGACGGAAGCGATCCTGCTGGTCGGCGGGCAGGGGACGCGACTGCGCCCCGTGACGGTGAACACCCCCAAGCCGATGGTTCCGGCAGCGGGCGTCCCGTTCCTCGCCCACCAGATAGCCAGGGCCGCCGCCGCCGGTGTCACGCACATCGTGATGGCCACCTGCTACCTCGCCGAGGTCTTCGAGCCCTACTTCGGCGACGGATCCGACTTCGGCATCACCCTCGAGTACGTCGTCGAGGACGAACCGCTGGGCACGGGCGGCGCCATCCGCAACGCCGCCGAGCGCCTGACGGGCGGTCCGGACTCCCCGGTCCTCGTCTTCAACGGCGACATCCTCACCGGCCTGGACATCGCCGGCCTGGTCGAGTCCCACCAGGCGGCCGACGCCGACGTCTCCCTGCACCTCGTGCGGGTCGAGGACCCGCGCGCCTTCGGCCTGGTCCCCACCGACTCCGAGGGGCGGGTGCTGGCCTTCACCGAGAAGCCCCAGACCCCCGAGGAGATCATCACCGACCAGATCAACGCCGGCTGCTACGTCTTCCGCCGCAGCGTGATCGACTCCATCCCGGCCGGCCGGCCGGTATCCGTCGAGCGCGAGACCTTCCCCGGCCTGCTCGCCTCCGGCGCCAAGCTGCACGGCGTCACCGAGGACACCTACTGGCTGGACCTCGGCAAGCCCGAGTCCTTCGTACAGGCCTCCGCCGACCTCGTACGCGGCATCGTCGCCTCCCCGGCCGTCCCCGGCCCGCGCGGTGAGGCCCTCGTCCTCCCCGGTGCCCAGGTGGCGGACGGCGCCAAGCTCTCGGGCGGTACCGTTGTCGGTGCCGGCGCCCGGATCGAATCGGGCGCTGTCGTCCAGGGCTCCATCGTGCTGGACGGTGCGATCCTCGGCGCGGACACGGTGGTGAGCTCCAGCCTCATCGGCGCCGGCGCCTCGGTGGGGACGCGCACCGTGGTGACGGGCGCGGTCATCGGTGACGGTGCCGTCGTGGGGGCTGACAACGAACTTCGCGCAGGGGTGCGGGTGTGGTGCGAGGCTGAACTGCCGGACGCCGCCGTCCGTTTCTCCTCCGACCGGTGACCAACTTCAGTGAGGCACAACCTGTGATAGGCGAGCAGCAGACTCCCCGTGCGACCGACGTCGCGACCACCAAGCTCCCCGACACCTGGGCGGACACGCCGCTCACCGTGGTCATGCCCACCTACAACGAGGCGGGCAACCTGCCGGGCATGGTGGAGCTGCTCATGGGTCTCGACCAGCCGGGCCTGCGCCTGCTGGTCGTCGACGACTCCTCGCCCGACGGCACCGGCAAGATCGCCGACGAGCTCGCCGAGGGCTTCGTCACCGAGGACGGCAAGCCCCGCATGTCCGTCCTGCACCGCACCGCCAAGGACGGCCTCGGCCGCGCCTACGCGGCCGGCATGGCCCAGGCCGTCGAGGACGGCGCCGAGTACGTGCTCCAGATGGACGCCGACGGCTCCCACCCCGCCGGCAAGATCGCCGAGATGCTGGGCGTCGCCCGCTCCACCGGCGCCGGCCTCGTCGTCGGCTCCCGCTACGTGCCCGGCGGCACCCTCTCCGACGCCTGGGGCGCGCACCGCAAGCTGCTCTCCCGCTGGGCCAACGCGTACGCCAGCACCATCCTGGGCACCCGCGTCCGCGACATCACCGGCGGCTTCAACCTGTGGAGCGCCGCCGCGCTGAAGGCGATCGACCTCGCCTCGATCGGCAGCGCCGGCTACAGCTTCCAGGTGGAGATGAAGTACAAGGCCCTGCGCCGCGGCTTCCCGGTGATGGAGGTCCCGATCCACTTCGAGGACCGCACCGTCGGCGAGTCGAAGATGAACCTGGCCGTCCAGCTGGAGTCCATCGCGATGCCGTGGAAGCTGCGCGCCCGCGCCGGCAAGTAGTCGTCACGGAACGGCGGAAGGGGCACCCCCTCGGGGGTGCCCCTTCCGCTACGCGGCGGTGTTCCGCACGGACCGCGGCGCCGGACGGGCCTCCAGGAAGCGCTTCAGCCGGCCCGCCGCCGGCCGCTCCACGAACCGCTGGACCAGCCACGACGCCAGCAGCATCACCGCCATCGCCGACAGCAGCAGCGTCCACGGCTCGACGTCCCGGCTCCACTGCTTCAGCAGGGTCACCCCGATCTGCTGGTGCAGCAGGTACAGCGGGTACGACATGGCCCCGGCGACCGACAGCCAGCGCCAGTCGATCCGGTCCAGCCACCCCAGGGCCACGGCGGCCATCACCACGTAGCACAGGGTGATCACCAGCAGGCACATCTCCCAGGACAGCCGGTCGCCCTTGACGGTGTTCCAATGGACGATGTCGTTCAGCCACCGCTGCATCAGCAGCCACGAGAACACCAGCAGCGCCCACGGCTCGCCCGCGCGCGCCCCCTCGCGGCGGATCAGGTAGAAGCAGATGCCGGAGACGAACAGCGGGGAATAGGTGGGGTTCGCCAGCACGTCCAGCACCGGCAGCCCGGAACCGGGGGCGAGCAGCGAGGCGACCGTCCACACCCAGCAGAAGTTCAGCACCTTGCGGTACGTCAGACCCGTCCACGCCACCACGGCGAAGATCAGGTAGAAGCGGACCTCGGACCACAGCGTCCAGTACGACATGTCCAGCGGGGCGCTGCCCAGCGGTGTCTGCACCATCGTCAGGTTCGTCAGGATCTGGCTCAGCCCGGGCCCGGCGCCGCCGAAGGGCTTCCCGACGGCCAGCAGCACCCCCATGGTGGCCAGGACGCAGAACCAGTACGCGGGCCCCAGCCGGATGATCCGGCTGCGCAGGTAGCTGCCGAGCGGCCGCCCCCAGGCCGACATGCAGATGACGAAGCCGCTGATCATGAAGAACAGCTCCACGCCCGTCCAGCTGTACCGGCCCACCACGGTCAGCCACCCGAAGGCGTCGCGCCCCCACAGTTCCTGACGGGTGTAGTGGTGCACCAGGACCAGCACCGCCGCGAGGATCCGCAGCCCGTCCAGGACGCGCAGCCGGGGCCTCGCGGCACCCGGCGGGACCGGCGGCCGTGCGGGCAGGGGGCGCAGGGCAAGGGAACGGTCGCCGTCCTCCCGCCGCTCTTCGAGGACGCGCGGGGACGGATGCAGGGACATGGACGCTCCACGGGCAGACGGACGCGTGCCCGAATTCTTTACGGCCGCGCCGGAACACGGGCCCATCCGCGTTCTCCTCCCGGCGTCTGGGCCGCAACAGTCTTACGAGAAAACCATCGCACTGTCCACAGGCTCCGACGGAGCGGACGCCGGGTCCTCACCCGTTCAGCGGCCGGATCACTGTCCCTTGACGGTGACCTTCTCGTCCTTCTGGATCTGCTTGACCAGCTGCTGCACCTTGGCCTTGTCCCAGACGAGATTGCCGCCCCTCTGCCCGGAGATGGGCATGTTCATCGAGACGCCGTCGCCGCCGTTGATGCCCTTCATCGCGAAGAACATCTCCCCCATGTCCCACAGCCCCATGTCCTTGTCCACGATCAGCGTGTCCAGGCCGGCGCCCATCACCGGGTACAGGGAGAAGGGGTTCAGGACGGTGCCCGGGGTGGCGGCCTGGCTCGCGAGCGCGCCGAGGAACTTCTGCTGGTTCTTCGTCCGTTGCAGGTCCGACTCCGCGAACGCGTACCGGGTCCGTACGAAGGCCAGCGACTGTTCGCCGTTGAGGGTCTGGCGGCCCGCCTTGAAGTCGGCGCCCGACTTCTCGTCCTTGAAGGCCTGTTCGATGTCGAGCTCGACCCCGCCGAGGGCGTCCACGATGTTCGCGAAGCCGGCGAAGCCGATCTCGGCGTAGTGGTCGATGCGCAGGCCGGTGTTGAACTCCACCGTGCGCACCAGCAGCTCCGGCCCGTCCTCGGCGTAGGCGGCGTTGAGCTTGACCCGGCGCCCCTGGGCGGGGAACTTCTTGCCCGACTGGGAGCCGACGAAGGAGGGGATCTCCACGTCCGAGTCGCGGGGCAGGGAGATCATGGTGTTCCCGCTGGAGCACTTCGCCAGGATCATCATCGAGTCGGTGCGCTTGCCGTCGGCGGAGCCCGTGTGGAGCTTCTTCTTCTCCTCGTCGGACATCCCCTCGCGGCTGTCGGAGCCCACGATCAGGTAGGTCGTGCAGTCGCCTTCCTTCGGGCGCTCGACGACCTTCGACAGGTCGACCTCGCGGCGGACCTGGGAGTCGGCCCAGAAGTAGGTGCCGATACCGGTGACCAGCAGGACGGAGACCACCGCGATCGAGCCGACCTTGATCCGCCTGCGCCAGTCGGGCGCGGGGCCCTGCGGCCGTCCGGGCCCGGCCGGCGGGCGCTGCCCGGGGCCGCCGGGGCCGCCGGGGCCGCCCGGTCCGGCGGGCCGGCCGTAGACCTGGCCGGTGTTGTAGCCGCTGTCGTATGCGGCGTCGGGGCCCTGTGCCTGCTGCGGCGGCACCCCGTACCCCGGGCGGGCGCCCGGCGGCGGGGACTGCGGCGGGACCGGCGGCCGGGCCGGCCGCTGGGGCTGCCGCTGCTGGGGCTGCCGCTGGACGTGGCGCATCCGCTGCGCCCCGTCCGGCTGCGGCTGCCCGCTGCCGCGCCCGTACCCGTCATCGCGGCGGCCGCGTGCGTCGCGCTCGCCGTTCCACCCGTCCCAGTCGCTCATGCGGACAAGGATGCCTGGCCGGGAGTGTCACACGACACCCCGGTCGGGTCTTCGTTCCGTGGCTGTTGCAGAGCTGATGCCTCCCCGGCCCACTTAAGGTGGCTGTATGACACAGATACCGGAGGCAGCGGACGCACCGGAGGGCAAGCCGATCTCGGCGTCCCGGACCACCCTCAGCCACATCATGACCGCCAATGACACCAACCTCCTCGGCACCGTGCACGGCGGCGTGATCATGAAGCTGGTGGACGACGCCGCCGGCGCCGTCGCCGGGCGCCACTCCGGCGGTCCGGCCGTCACCGCCTCCATGGACGAGATGGCCTTCCTCGCCCCGGTCCGCGTCGGCGACCTGGTCCACGTCCGGGCGCAGGTCAACTGGACGGGCCGCTCCTCGATGGAGATCGGCGTACGGGTCCTCGCGGAGCGCTGGAACGAGTCCACCCCCGCCACCCAGGTCGGCAGCGCCTACCTCGTCTTCACGGCGGTGGACTCCGACGGCAAGCCCCGCCAGGTCCCGCCGGTGATCCCGGAGACGGAGCAGGACGAGCGCCGCTACCAGGAGGCCCAGATCCGCCGCACCCACCGCCTCGCCAGGCGCCAGGCGATCACGGAACTGCGCGAACGCCGCCAGGCCGAGGGCCTCGACGAGGAGTGATCCATTCGGCCGCAGCAGCGGCCACCCGTAGACTCCTCCGCTGACGTCCGACCGCCCGTACCCGGGCGTTGGCGTGCCCCTCACCATTTCCTGCTGCGGAGATGCGCTCACGATGCCGAAGGTCATACCGTCCCAGCCGAGATCAGTAACGGTGCCGCCGCGCCCGGACACGACCGCGGCCCGCCGGCCGCGGCTCAGAGCACTGGACGGCATGCGGCTGGTGGCCGCGCTGATGGTGGTCGCCTTCCACTGGGTCGGCGTCAACCGCTACCCCGGGGTGTGGGGCGGGACCCCCCAGAAGCTGATGCCGGCGCTGCACGCAGTCAGCGCCTACGGGTTCCTGGGCGTCCAGCTGTTCTTCCTGATCAGCGGCTTCGTCATCTGCATGTCCTGCTGGGGCCGGACGCCCCGTCAGTACTTCACCTCGCGCGTGGTGCGCCTCTTCCCCGCGTACTGGGTCGCGATCCTGCTGACCGGTCTGGTGGTCAACTACGCCGCGACGGCCAGGCCGTCGCGCGCGCACCTGACGCTGACGGACTTCCTGTCCAACATGACGATGCTCCAGCAGCCGCTCGGCGTGGCCGAGGTGGACCCGGTCTACTGGACCCTCTGGGTCGAGCTGCGCTTCTACCTGCTCTTCGCCTTCGTGGTGGCCTTCGGGCTGACCTACCGTCGCGTGCTGACCTTCTGCGGGATCTGGATGATCCTGTCGGTCGTGGTCCGGGGCACGGACATGAAGATGGTGGAACTGTTCGTCATGCCCGAGTACGCGCCCTACTTCATCGCCGGTGTGATCATGTATCTGATCTACCGGTTCGGTGCGAACTGGCTGCTGCTGGCGTCGGTCGGGTTCTCCTTCCTGGTGGCCCAGCACCAGCTGCTGGGCACGGCCAACAGCTTCAAGTACGGCGTGATGCACTCGCTCAGCTGGCCGCTCATGGTGGTCTTCTGCCTGCTCGCCTACGGCGTCGTGCTGGCGGCGGCGATGGGCGCGTTCGACCGCGTCCAGTGGAAGTGGCTCACCACCGCCGGCGCGCTCACCTACCCCGTGTACCTGCTCCACCAGGAGATCGGCTTCGCCCTGATCCGCTGGGCCCGCGACCAGGGGATGGGCGTCTGGCCGGCCCTCCTGGCCGCGCTCGCCGCCATCCTCCTGCTCTCCTGGCTCGTCCACCGGTATGCCGAGCGGCCGCTGTCCGCCCTCATGCGGCGGATGCTGGACGCTCCCGGCCTGGCCCTGCCGAAGTCCGACCCACCCGTACGCAGCCGTGCCGTCATCATCGAGCGGTCTGCCGTCCCCGCAGAAGGCGCCGCCACCCGATGACCTCCGCACGCACGCTGCCCGTCTCCCCGGCCGATCCGTCCGGCCGCCGCGCCGGGACGGACGAGGGGGGCGGGGCCTCCCGCCGGCTGCCGGTGCCCGACTGGCTGTGGGCCGCGCTGTTGGCGTTGGGCGTCAGTGGCTTCGGGATCGGTGGTGCCCAGCCCTGGCGGGACGAGCTGGCGAGCTGGAACGCCGCCACGCGCGGTACCGGCGAGCTGGTCGACATGCTGGGCCACGTCGACGCCGTCTCCGGCCTCTACTACCTGCTGCTGCACGGCTGGGTCTCCGTCTTCGGGGACTCCACCGCCATGCTCCGGCTGCCGTCGGCGCTCGCCATGGCCGGCGCCGCCGCCTTCGCCGTGCTCACCGCCCGCACGCTCTTCGACCGCCGCACGGCCGTTTTCACCGGTCTGCTCTTCGCCTTCGTCCCCGCCGTCTCCCGCTACGGCCAGGAGGCGCGCTCCTACGCCTTCGTCGTGCTGGCGGTCAGCGCGGCGACCTGGCTGCTGCTGCGGGCGCTGGAGCGGCCGGCCCCGCGGCGCTGGGCTCCGTACGCCCTCGCCGTGGCGGCGGCCGGGCTGTTCCACGTCGTGTCGCTGCTCTTCCTGCTGCCGCACGCCCTGATCGTGCTCCTGCGCTGGTGGCACGACCGGCGCGGGCGCACCGTCGTCGCCTTCGCGGTGACGGTGACGGCCGCCCTGCTCCCCGTCATCCCGCTGGTGCTGCTCGGGCAGCGGCAGGTGGGCCGCCAGATCGGCTGGATCAAGACCCCGCACCTGCGGAGCGTCGCCGACCTGTGGGGCAACCTCTTCGGCTCCCCGACCATCGGGCTCGCCCTCGCCGCGGTCGTGCTGCTCCCGCTCGCCTGGAGCCGCGGCCGGCGGCCCGCGGTGGAGCTCGTCCTGGCCGGGGCGGCCCCGATCGCGGCCGCCTGGGTGGTCTCGCAGGGCAGCACCTCGTACTTCATGGACCGCTACCTGCTCTTCACCCTCCCCGCCTGGGTGGTGCTGGCGGCCGCCGGGCTGGCCGCGCTGCGGCCGTACCGGGCCGGGGCGCTCGCCCTGGCCGCGCTGATCCTCCTGGGCCTGCCCGACCAGCGCCAGATGCGCACCGAATGGGCCCGGGTGGGCCTCGACGGCGAGGCCGCGGCCCGGGTGATCGCCGAGGGCTACCGGCCCGGCGACGGGTTCGTGCCCGTGCGCGGCGCGGACCGGGTGTACATGGTCGACTTCCAGGTGGAGTACTTCCTGCCGCACCGCGTCCGGCTGAGGGACGTCTTCGCCGAGCGCTCGGCGGTCGACGGCGACGACCTGTTCCCGAAGGAGTGCGAGCAGCCCGTGCGGTGCCTCGGCTCCACCCAGCGGGTGTGGGTGGTGACCTGGAGCGGGACGAAGAACCCGTACCACAAGCTCCCGAAGGACCAGGCCGAGGCGCTGGCGAGCCACTACCGGGTGGCCGAGAGCCGGTCGGTGCGCGGCCTGAGCGTCTCCCTGCTGGAGCGCGTCAAGTAGGTCTACGGCCCGCACACCACCTGGTCGCCGGTGACGGCCCGGCCCTCCCCGCCCTCGTACGGGTCCTCGGGCCGCACCGGCACCACCTTGCGGTACTCCGAGCCGGCCGTCACCAGCACCGTGCGGCCCTGCCCGGCGACCGCGCGCAGCTCGCTGCCGGGCAGCGCCGCCGCCACCGTGCGGGCGGAGCGGTCCCAGCGCGGGTCGTACGCGATGACCGTGCGCCGGACGTCGCGGCTGGCGGCGTTGCCCGGGGCGCCGGTGGTGTCGAAGCCGGTGGCGCGCAGGGCGGCGTCCACCTGGCCGCCGAGCCCGTCGATCCGGCTGCCGTTCTCCACCTGGATCCTGATCTGCTGCGGAGGCACGTCCACCGGCACGGCGGCGGCCCGCTCCTGCCCGGCCCCGCCCCGCCCGGCCCCGTCCTGCCCGGCCCCGCCCTGCCCGGGCCGGGCCGGCGCGAGCGGGCGGTCCTGGCGCAGCGCGTCGAAGAGCAGGGCGGCCTTCGGCTCGTCCCACTTCACCGTCGAGCCGATCCCCTTGACGGGGTACGAGGGGTCCCCGACCGGGACGGAGGCGAACTCCGACGAAGAGGGCGTGAAGCCGCGCATGGCCCGGCCCAGCGCCAGCATCTGCTCCGAGCCGAAGTCCCGGTCGGCCCGTACCGACCCGAGCAGGGTGGAGCTGACCTCCTTGAACTTCACCGGGTTGAGCAGCACCCCGCCCCCGGTGGCCTGCTTGATCAGGGCGGCCACGAACCGCTGCTGGCGCTGCATGCGGCCCAGGTCGGAGGCTCCGTCGACATGGCGCGAACGCACGTACTGCAGGGCCTGGCCGCCGCTCAGCCGGTGGCTGCCGGGCACCAGGTGCAGGCCGGTGTTCTGGTCGTGCAGGGCCTTGGCGGTGCAGATCTCCACGCCGCCCATCGCGTCGACGGTCCGCATGAAGCTCGTGAAGTCGACTTCCAGGTAGTGGTCGATCTTGACGCGGGTCATGTGCTCCACGGTGCGCACGGTCAGGTTCGGGCCGCCCTCGGCGTACGCCGCGTTGAGCTTCACGGGGTGGGGCCGGTGCGGCCTGCCGGTGACCGGGTCCCGGTGCGCGGGGAGTTCGGCGTAGCTGTCGCGGGGGAGGCTGACCACGCTGGCGCGTTCCCGGTCGGCGGACAGGTGCACCAGCATGATCGTGTCGGTGCAGTGGCAGGGCGCCCCGCCGAGCCGGTAGTCCCGCTTCTCCTCCGGGCTGATCTTCGCCCGCCCGTCGGTGCCGACCAGCAGGAGGTTCAGCCCGTGCCCGGCCTGCGGGCGGTTCTTCATGTCCTTGAAGGGGTCCACCCGTTCGATCCCGGTGTCCAGCCCGGTCATCACGGCGTGCCCCACGGCCCCGGCACCCAGCACCACGAGCGACAGCCCGGCCGCGATCCGCACGCCCCACCGGGGCCGGCCGTTCCGGTGCCGGGCCTCGCGACCGCCGCTCCGTGCGCGCTGCGGCTGGGAAGGCCTGGCGGGTCGGGTGGGGCGGTGCGGGTGGGGCACGGTGGACACCTCCGCGGGACAGCACGGGGACGGAGCAGGCGGTCCGCTCACGGCGCGGACCGGCCGGCCCATCGGGCAGATTCGTCAGAACAGTAGGCCCATACGATCAGCGGCTGTCCGTACCGCTCGTCCGCCGCGCACCCGTTTCCCCCGTACGCGGTAACGTGACACCGGTACCCGACCGTGAAGGACGACATGCCCGCCCAGCAGCCCGCAGTCTCGGTGATCATGCCGGTGCTCAACGAGGAGCGCCACCTGCGTGACTCCGTCCGGCACATCCTCGGACAGGAGTACGCAGGCGAGATGGAGGTGGTGATCGCGCTCGGGCCGTCCACGGACCGCACCGACGAGATCGCCGCCGAACTCGTCCGGGAGACCGCTTCCGGCGGACGAGCCCGCGTACGCACCGTCCCGAACCCCACCGGACGGACCCCCGCCGCCCTCAACGCCGCGATCAGGGCCTCAAGCCACCCGATCGTCGTCCGCGTCGACGGCCACGGGATGCTCTCCCCGAACTACATCGCCACCGCCGTCCGCCTCCTGGAGGAGACCGGCGCGCAGAACGTCGGCGGCATCATGCACGCCGAGGGCGAGAACGCCTGGGAGGACGCCGTCGCCGCCGCGATGACCTCGAAGATCGGCGTCGGCAACGCGGCCTTCCACACCGGCGGCCAGGCCGGCCCGGCCGAGACCGTCTACCTCGGCGTCTTCCGCCGCGAGGCCCTCGAACAGCAGGGCGGGTACAACGAGGAGTTCATCCGCGCCCAGGACTGGGAGCTCAACTTCCGCATCCGCGAGGCGGGCGGGCTCATCTGGTTCTCGCCCGAGCTGAAGGTCCAGTACCGCCCGCGGCCCTCCGTACGGGCCCTGGCCAAGCAGTACAAGGACTACGGCCGCTGGCGCCACGTGGTGGCCCGCTACCACGCCGGCTCCATCAACCTGCGCTACCTGGCCCCGCCGACCGCCGTCTGCGCGATCGCGGCCGGTGTCGTGGCGGGCGTGGCCGTCACCCCGTGGGCCTTCGCCGTCCCGGCGGGCTACCTCGCGGCGATCACCGTCGGCTCCGTCCCGGCGGGCAGGGGGCTGCCGTTGAAGGCGCGGGCGCAGATCCCCCTCGCCCTGGCCACCATGCACATGTCCTGGGGCTTCGGCTTCCTCACCAGCCCGCGCTCGCTGGCCCGCAAGGTCATCGCCAGCCGCCGCCCGCCGGTCCCCGGCCGGGACCGCTCGCAGGTCTGACGCCGCCCGGACCCCGGGTACGGCGGAAGGGGTGACCCCGTCCTTGACGGACCGGGTCACCCCTTCGCGTTCATCCCGGCCGGCTCACCACCGGTACGGCTTGTAGACCTCCATGCACGCCCCGGTGTCCGAACCGTTGAGGGCGTCGGCCGTGTCCGGTACGGAACCGGCCTCCGGCGGCGCCTGCTGCGGGTAGACCGCGCCGTCGCGCCAGTCGGCGCCGACGACCAGGGTGATCCGGGAGACGTCCGCCGACTGCTGCACCGCGGTGGCGGGGACGCCCATGGCCGCCGCCACGCTCTGCGCCTCGTCCGCGAGGTCGGGGGAGGGGTAGCGCACGACGGTGGTCTTCTCCGGGGTCAGCGCGCTGTCCGCCCTGGCCTGCGTGAAGCCCTTGGCCACCAGCGCCTCCGCCACCGCGTTCGCCCGCCGGGGCGCCAGCGGCATCTTCTCGACGGCGGTGCCGTTGACCACGTTGACCTGGACCTTGTCGGGGGTGGTCACGGGCGCCTGCGACGGCGTCGGCTGCGCGGACTGGCCCGGCTGCGCGGGCTGCGAGTCCCCGGCGGCCGGCTGCGAGGCACCCGGGGCGGGCGCCGGGGCCGAGGCCGAGGGGCTCCCGGGGGCCGTCGGGGTGCCGTTCTTGTCGAAGGCCACGTCCTTGCGGAGCATCGCCCACAGCTTGTCGGCGTCCGCCGGGTTCACGATGAGCCGGTCCCGGTCCGCGGGGTCCTGGAAGGTCGGCATCGTCGTCATCGTGATGCGGTTGGTGGGGACGTCCTTGAGCTGCATGGCCAGGTTGTAGAGCTTCTTGACCGAGCCGATCTCCTCGGAGACCTCCAGGGCCTTGGTGCCCGCCTCGGCCAGCGCCGTGAGCCGGCCGACGTCGGTGAACGCGTTCTGGCTCTTGAGCTCGCGCATCATCGAGTTCATGTACATGTGCTGGGCCTGCGCCCGGCCCAGGTCGCTGCTGAACGCGTGCCGGGTACGCAGCCACTGGAGGGCCTGCTCGCCCTTGACGCGGGTCGTGCCCTTCTGGAGCTTGAGCCCGGAGCCGCCGCCGGAGGTGGCCAGGGGCCGGTCCCAGACGTTGTCCTTGACGCAGACCGGGACGCCGCCGACGGCGTCGGCCATCTGCACCACACCGGAGAAGTCGATCATCATCCAGTGGTCGATGTAGACGTTGGTCAGCTTCTCCCACGTCGCCAGCGTGCAGCCGGGGCCGCCGCGGCCGAGCGACTCGTTGATCATCGCCCTGGTCTTCTTGAACTTCTCGCCGGTCTTCGGGTCCGTGCACTCGGGTATCTCGACCCGGGTGTCGCGCGGGACGCTCACCACGGAGGCGTTCTCCCGGTCGGCCGACACGTGCAGCAGCATCTGCACGTCCGCGAGCGGGGGGTTCCCCACGGTGTCGCGGCTGCCGCCGAGCTCGACGTTCTCCGGCTTGTTGCGGCTGTCGGAGCCGATCAGCAGGATGTTCAGCGGCCGCTGGCCCTTGGCGTTGGCGTGGGTCTTCTCCACGCCGCTCTCCCCGCTCAGGCGCTGCCCGCTGCGGATGTTGCCGTCGAGGTGACGGTAGTAGAGGTACCCGGCCGCAGACGTCCCCAGGATCAGGAACGCCATCACGGACGCCACCCAGAACAGCACCCGGCGGCGGCGCCGCCGGACCGGAAGCCCACCGCCGGGGGGCCGGGTCGTGCCCGAGCCCTCCCGTGGCGGGGGAACCGCGACGGCGGCCTTCCCGCCGCCGCCGGATATGCCGTCGGCGGCCTGGTCGGGCGCCCCCTCCCCCCGCACGCTGCTGTGCTTCACGCGTTCCCCCCTCAAGATCACTACTGGTCGGTGTGGTGCCGGGCCCGCCGGCTGCCGCCCGCCGGAAAGCGGTCGGCCGATGCGTGGAGTCGGTGCCGGTGCCGTAACAGCCGTCCGCGCCCCTGGAGCGGACCGCTCACTTCGCGCAGACCGCCTTGTCCGCCTCGACCCGCTGGAGCCCCTCGGGCGCCTGCTGCGCCGTCTCCGGCGTGCCGAGCGGTGCCCCGGGTTCCTTGAAGTCGGAGCCCAGCGTCAGCTTCATCGGCGTGCGCGGGCCCGCGTCCACGGAGCCCATCTTCAGGGCGGCGCCGGACAACCCCATCATGTCCGCCAGCGCCCGCGCCTGGTCGGCCTGGTTGGGGGCGAACTCCAGCTGGGTGCTGCCCAGGCGCGCGGAGGCGTTGCCGTGGTTGCTGGCCTTGTACACGCCCTTGCTGTTCTGCAGCCAGGTCAGGGTGGTGGAGGCCGCCCCGGGGGGCCCGCCGCCGTTGTACACGTCCACCCGGACGTCCCCGGCGGGCGCCCGGTTGCCCTGGAGCAGCGCGTCCTGCCTGCTCTTGGCGTCGGCGTCGGCCGCTTCCTTGGCGGCCGCCTCCTTCTTCTCGACCTCGGTGAGCGAGACGTCCCCGCGGATCATCTGCAGGAGCGGCTCGGCCTGCCCGGAGTTGAGGACGACGGTCGCCTTCCGGTTCGACGGCTCGTTCGGGTTGTCGACCACCGGGAGCGTCGTGAAGGTGATGTTCTTGAGGTTCATCTCCTTCAGCTCACCGGCGAGATCGGTGAGCTTGCCGATGGACCCCAGCCCCTGGTCCACCGTCAGCGACTTGGTGGCCGCCTCCGCCAGCGAGAAGAACTTCTTCGGACTGGTCAGCGTCTCCTTGGACTTCATCTCCCGCATCATCGAACTCAGGAACTGCTGCTGGGTCTTGATCCGGTCCAGATCGCTCTCGTTGCCGAAGGCGTGCCGCGTGCGCACGAAGGCCAGCGCCTGCTCGCCCTGCAGCCGGTGCTCGCCCGCCTTCAGGTTCAGTTTCGAGTCGCGGTCGCTGACGTCCTTCGCCACGCAGACGGGCACCCCGCCCACCGCCGTGCTCAGGTTCTTCACCGCGTTGAAGTCGACCATCATGAAGTTGTCGACCTCGATGCCGGTGAGCTGCCTGACCGTGCGCATCGTGCAGCCCGGGTCGCGCCCTTCCTGGCCCAGGCTGTTGTTGAAGCGGGTGCCCTTGGTGGCGGCGATCTCCTTCACCGAACCGTCCGGCTGCTTCGTCGGGCAGGCCGGGATGTCGGTGATCAGGTCGCGCGGGATGGACAGCGCGGTCGCGTTGGTGCGGTCCCTGGAGACGTGGAAGAGGATCGTGGTGTCGGCGTGGCCGACGCTCTCCGCGTCGCCGTACCCCTCGTTGCCCTTGCCGCTGCGCTTGTCGGTGCCGATGACCAGGATGTTGATCGGCTGGTCCTTCTTGAAACTGCCGCCCGCGCCGCCGGTGTCGATGACCTTGAGGTTGCCGTTCAGGTGCTCGTAGTAGAGGTACGAGCCGAGCCCGCCTCCGACCAGCAGCAGGGCCAGGGTCGCGCCCGTCGCCACCACGACCCGGCGGCGCCGGGGCGGGCCCCCGCCCTTGCGCGGGCGGCCGGTGCGCCGCCCGCCGGGCGGGCCGTCGCCCCGGCGGGGCTTGGGGACGGCGGGGGACGGAGCGGTCCGCGCGGAGGGGTCGGCGGCGGCTCTGCGGGATCTGCGGGGCGAGGCGACGGTGTGCTGCTGCGCAGCGGAATGCCCCAGTCGCAGTTCGTAGTTGCCAGTGCGGGGATTGAGGACCCACTGGTCTGCGGGGTCGATCTCGTCCGCCCGCCCACGGCTTTGCGCATCCACGGTTGCTCGAATCCTCCGTCGGTGCTTCGCGACGCGCCTCCCCCCAGGCACGCGGTCAACGATCCGGCTGCTGGTGCAGGGCCTCTTCATGGCCGGTGCACCGGATCGCTCACCTTATCCGCCCAGGTCAGCACCAAACCATGCCGGTGACAAAATCCACTCCCTACATAACGGGCCAAAGCGCCCATCCGGCTCGGTTGTGCCTCCGGCTTTTGGATTGCTTTACCGGCAGTCCGCCGTAGCCGCCGTCGTTCCGGTGAACGTGGGGACCGGCGTGGGCGTCACGGGGCTTCCGCTTTCCCTCGCCCACGGCCCACCCGAACCCGTCCCGGCCCCCGTGCCCGTCCCGGATCCGGCGCCCTCCCGACCAGCCCCCGCGGACCGCGGACGCGGCTCCGGATCGGGCAGCGGATCGGGCTCCGGCGGGGTGATCGTCAGCGGCCGGTCCATCCGCAGCTGCAGGAACAGCCGGGCCGCGTCGGGCTCCACGAGCTCGTCCCGGTTCGGGTCGGCGGCGTACGGGCGGCGCGGCACGGTCAGGAAGTTGACCTGCGCGGTCGGTATGTCCCGTACGCCCCGTACGAGTTCGTACAGCCCGCGCAGCGACGCCAGCCCCGGGTCGGTGGTCACCGAGGACGTGGCCGCGTCCAGCAGCGGGTACAGCCGTCGGGGGTTCAGCAGCACCCCGTTGCTGCTCACCTTCTCCCAGAGCGAGCCGAGGAACTGCTGCTGGCGCTCCATCCGTTCGGTGTCACTGCCGTTGCCCAGGCCGTAGCGGGCGCGGACGAAACCGAGCGCCTGCTCGCCCCGCAGCAGCTGGCGGCCCGCCGGGAGCCTGACCTTCGCCTCCCCGTCCACCACCGGCCGCCTGAGGCAGACCTCCACCCCGCCGACCGCGTCGACCATCTTCTTGAAGCCGCCGAAGTCCAGCACCATGTGGTGGTCGATCCGGATCCCCGTGAGCCGCTCGACCGTACGGATCGTGCAGGCGGCCCCGCCCCACTGGAAGGCCCAGTTGAACTGCGCCTTCTGCTCGCCGGTACGGGAGCCGTCCGGCTTCAGGCAGCTCGGGACCTGCGTCATCAGGTCCCGCGGTATCGACACGGCCGTGGCGCTCCTGCGGTCCGCCGGCAGGTGCAGCAGGATCGCGGTGTCCGAGTGCTGGGTGCCCGCGTCCTTCCCGTAGCGCGAGTTCGCCGAGCCCGACCGGGTGTCCGAACCGATGACGAGGATGTTCTGCGCGCCGGTCGCCAGGTTCGCCGGCCGCTCGCGCTCGTAACGCCGCAGCTCGGCCTCGGCGGAGGTGTCCTCCGTGATGTTCCCGTCGAGCTTGGCGTACAGCCACCAGCCCGCCGCCGTCCCCGCCAGGACCAGCAGTACGGCCCCCAGTCCGATCCAGCGCAGCAGCCGTCGCCGGCGGCTGCGCGGAGGCTTCCCACTGCCTCCGGCCGCACCGGCGCCCTGCGTGTCCACGCTGTCCGTCACTGGCGTTCAGTCCCCTCGCCCTGCCGGCAACCAGCCGTACGGGTGAGCACGGCCTGGAGCCGATCCTGCCCCCGGGTGACGTCCCGGGCCCGGGGGCGGGGGCCCGGCAAGGGCCATGCGGGTGACATTTCGGACGGAGACGGGGTCGGAGCGGCGCGGGCGGGGGTGGTGCGGCGGGGGTGGAGCGGACCCCGGGGGGCGGGAGCCGCGCCGTCAGGCCCGGTGGGTGACGCGCTCGCTCTCCACGCGCTGCTCCAGCCCCTCCGGCGACAGCCGGTCCAGGTGGCGGCACAGCACCACGGAGCCGCCCGAGGCCAGCGCCCCGTACAGACCGGCCGACAGCCCCTCCCAGGTGTCGTAGCCGAGGCCCGACAGCACCCGGGCGCCTTCGCCGCGCCCCGCCGCGTCCTCGCGCGCCCGTTCGACCACGGCCGCGTACGACAGCTCCTCGCCGCCGACCACCAGGCCCGGACCGTCGGGGTCGACGGGGGCGAAGGGGGCGAACCGGTCCCCCTGCCCCGGCACCTCCACCGCGTAGTCCGCGAACCCGGCCGGCGGCTGCGGGAACCGCCCGCCCAGCGGCCGCAGCGCGAGGGCGATGCGCTCGCCGGAGCAGGCGCGGGCCTCCTCCAGCGTGTCGGGCCCGCTCACCACCAGGTCGGCACCGGCGGGATCCCCGCCCACCTCGGCCACCACGCCGACGGAGGCGCAGGCGAGCAGCCACACGGCGCTCTGCCAGTGCGCGGGGAGCAGCAGCGCGAGCCGGTCACCCGGTTCGGCGCCCAGGTCGCCCTGGAGCAGGTTCGCGGTCTTGGCCACCCAATTGGCGAAGGTGGCGACGGACAATTCGACGCGCTCGCCCGTGGCGTCGTCGTAGAAGGTGACGAGGGGGCGGCCCGGATCGGCGGCGAGCGCGGATCGCAGCAGGTCGGCAGGGGTGCGGTCAGTGGCGTTCACCCGGCCCAGCGTACGCGGGCCCGTCCCCCGTACGGGGGGTGGCGGCTCGCCCGTCCAGGGGAGTGCCGCGCGGCGCGTCGTCGGACGGGTCGTCAGTTCTCCGATGGCGCTTCGTGGTGGCTGTGTTCAGCATCGCTTCCATGCGCGGATTCATTGCTTCCTCCATCGGCGTCGCGACGGCGGCCGCACTGGCCCTGCCGCTCGCGCTTCCCACTCCTGCCCTGGCCGAGTCGATCCCGGCGGTCCCCGCCGGCTCCACCCAGTCGCTGCCGCTCGTGCCGCTGGCGCCCTCCGGTGCGCGGATCCCGGGCGTGCCCGGTATGAGCGCCTCGCCGGACCTGGCCGAGACCCGGGGCCTGGCGGCGCGCGAGGTCAAGACGTTCTCGCTGGTCGGCGTCGTCTGGGACGACGTGAGTACGCCGCTCGTCGGGCGGGTCCAGGTCCGTACCCGGGCGCTCGGCACGCGGCACTGGTCCGGCTGGCAGGACGTCGAGACCCACAACGGAGAACACGCCGCCGACCCCGGCGCGGCGGAGCGCACGGGACGCGTGCGCGGCAGCACCGCCCCGCTGTGGGTCGGGGCCTCGGACGCGGTCGAGGTCCGGGTCCAGGCCGAGAGCACCGGCACCAGGGCCGCGTCCCGGCTGCCGTCGGGCATGCGGATCGAACTCGTCGACCCGGGGGCCGAGCAGCCGGTTGCGGTGCTCGACGGCAAGAACGGCGCGGCCGGCGACCGCGCGGTGCCCCGCCCGGCGGGGCAGGGAGCGGAACCCGGGGGTGAGCCGGGGGGTGAGCCGGGGGCGGAACCCGCGGCCGGGCACGAGGACGACGACAAGGGCGACGCGGTGGCGCTGCCCGCGATGACCATGGAGACCTCGGAGTCGTCCTCCGCCAACCTCCCGCACGCCCCCCTCGGCGCTCTGGAAATCCCCGCGCTGAACAGGGCGGACTCCACCGCCGACGCGGCCTTCGCCGCCGAGAGCGCCATCGAAGCGGCCGCCCGGCCGTACATCGGGCCGCGCCCGAAGATCGTCACCCGGCGCGGCTGGGGCGCGGACGAGTCCCTGCGCGAGCCCGGTTTCGTCTACACGAGCACGGTCAAGGCGGCCTTCGTCCACCACACCGCCTCCGGCAACAAGTACGCCTGCAAGGACGCCCCGGCGGTGCTGCGCAGCCTGTACCGGTACCACGTGGTGAGCAGCGGCTGGCGGGACATCGGTTACAACTTCGCCGTCGACAAGTGCGGGACGGTCTACGAGGGCCGGGCCGGCGGCGTCGCCAAGCCGGTGCTGGGCGCGCACACCATGGGGTTCAACACGGACAGCATGGGCATCGCGGTGATCGGCACCTACACCTCCGCCAACCCGCCGGCCGCGGCGGTGAACGCGGTGGCCCGCCTGACGGCCTGGAAGCTCGGGCTGTTCGGGGCGGACCCGCGGGGGAAGACGACGCTCAAGTCGGCCGGGGGCAACCGCTTCCCGAAGGGCCGCAACGTGAGGCTGAACGTCATCTCGGGCCACCGCGACGGCTTCGCCACGGAATGCCCGGGCCGCCGCCTCTACAACCAGCTCCCGCCGGCCCGCACATCATCGGCGAAGTTGCAGGGGCGGTAGGGGGGTGGGGGAGCGGGTTTCGGCGGGGCGGCCTCAGGGAGGGTTTGGGGGTTTCCCGTCAGTCCCATCGTCGTTCCGGGGCGGGCCGGCCTGTCAAGGGCGCTCGCTGCGCTCGCGTCACTGCGTGATCGCCTTCGGCGACCCTTGACAGGCCGCCCCGCCCCGGAAAGCCGAAAGACTGCCGGGAAGCCCCCAAAAGAACGGTCACCAGGGACACGCCCGAGGAGCGGGTCCCTCAGGGACGAGGCGAGGGGTCAGGGGCCATGACCCCCACCGAACAGCGACCAGGGCAGTGCGAGGAAGCGCCCAGGCGCGACAGATCGCTACGTGCTCCTCTTGGTTCGGCGACCGGCGGCCGTCTGGGGCCGATACCCGCACCAGACGTTGATCAGAGGACCATCGGGCAGCGGTAGGCGCGGCAACGCACAGGCATGCGCTTCGGTTTCCTCCCGCCAGTGGCGGGCGCGGTGACAGGCGTAAAATGAGAGGCCTCGGGAGCCGACTGCCTCCTGAAGGGGAACGCGCTCATGCCCCGGAACACCATCCGCTCCATCGCCGCGTTCGCGGCGCCCGTTCTGTCGCTCCTCGCGGTTTCGCCGAGCTTCGCGGCGTCACCGCCGAGCAGCACGCCCCACCGCGCGGTCTCGGCAGCGCCCGAGCCGTGCCACCTCCTGGGACTCGGTCCTGGCGACGCCTATCACCGGGGTTGTCGGCAGGGCTACTTCCAGGGCTACAACGCGGGCGTGAAGAACGGCAGTCCTCCGATCTGTCAGAAGCTGCCGCCGCCCCTGTCGCCGGTGAACCCGAACGACTTCGAGCGCGGCAAGGCCCAGGGTTACCGCAACGGTTACGACGCGGGGTTCGACAAGGCCTTCGCGGCCAAATGCAACAAACCGCCGGAGCAGCCCAAGAAGCCGGACGCGCCGCCCCCACAGCAGCAGACCCCCGACAGCATGTTCGCCGCAGGGAAGACGGCCGGCGAGCAATGGGGCAGGACGGATGCCAAGCAGTGCACCCCTCCGACGCGCGAGCACTCGGACCTCGTACCGCCCAGCAAGCCCGACACCCTGATCCTCGCCTACCAGAACGGCTACCGTCTCGGCTACCAGACCGCTTACGACGAAGCCTTCCGCGACAACTGCCTCAAGTCCTGACGCCGAGCCGTACGGGTAGTGATCACGTCGCCGGACGGTCCTCTGATCAACGTCTGGTGCGGGTATCGGCCCCAGACGGCCGCCGGTCGCCGAACCAAGAGGAGCACGTAGCGATCTGTCGCGCCTGGGCGCTTCCTCGCACTGCCCTGGTCGCTGTTCGGTGGGGGTTGTGGCCCCTGACCCCTCGCCTCGTCCCTGAGGGACCCGCTCCTCGGACGTGTCCCTGGTGACCGTTCTTTTGGGGGGTTCCCGGCAGTCTTTCGGCTTTCCGGGGCGGGCTGGTCGGTCAAGGGTCGCCGAAGGCGATCGCGAAGCGACGCGACCGAAGGGAGCGCCCTTGAGGGACCGGCCCGAACCGGAATGACGATGGGACTGACGGGAAACCCCCGAACCCTCCCTGAGGCCGCCCAGGGGCATACCGCCCCCACCCCCCGGCCGGGATACGCTCAAGGCATGGCCGGCCGCTTCACCCCCCTCACCCGTACCACCGTCCGCGGCGGCCACACCGCTGTGCCTGCGGGCCGGTCCCGTCCCGCAGGGGCGGGCGCCGCCGTGCGGAGCTGGCGGGCCGGGGCGCCGGTGGACCTCGGGCTCGTCCTCGGCCCGCTCCGCCGCGGCCCGGGCGACCCCGCGTTCCGCACCACTCCCGACGGCTCCGTCTGGCGCGCCACCCGCACCCCCGAGGGACCGGCCACGCTCCGGGTCACCGCCACCCCCGAGGGGGCGGACGCCGAGGCGTGGGGCCCCGGCCGGGACTGGCTGCTCGACGGGCTCCCCGCGCTGCTCGGCGCCGAGGACGACCCCGGCGCCTTCGTCCCCCGGCACCGCCTCGTGCACGCCAGCCACCGCCGCCGCCCCGGCCTGCGCCTGACCCGCACCGGGCTGGTCCTGGAGTCGCTGATCCCGACCGTCCTGGAGCAGAAGGTCACCGCCGACGAGGCCTACCGCGCCTGGCGGCGCCTGCTCCGCCGGCACGGGGAGCCCGCGCCCGGGCCGATGGGGCGGGAGCTGTACGTGATGCCCGCCGCCCGGGACTGGGCGCTGATCCCCTCCTGGGACTGGCACCGCGCCGGGGTGGACATGAAGCGCTCGGCCACCATCGTCCGGGCCGCCCGGGTGGCCCACCGCCTGGAGGAGGCTGCCGCCATGGAGCTCGGGCCGGCCGCCGCCCGGCTGGAGGCCGTTCCCGGCATCGGCCCCTGGACCTCCGCCGAGACCCTCCAGCGCAGCAACGGCGCGCCCGACGCCGTCACCACCGGCGACCTGCACCTCCCCGGCATCATCGGCTTCGCCCTGGCGGACGAGCGCGACGCCGACGACGCCCGGATGCTGGAGCTGCTGGCGCCGTACGAGGGCCAGCGCCACCGCGCGGCCCGCCTCGTGCTGCTGGCGGGCCGCACTCCGCCCCGCCGGGTGCCCCGGATGCCGCGCACCGACATCGGCCGCCTCTAGCCGGGCCGGGGTCAGCGGACCTCGATGAAGTCCTCCGCCGGCCGGGCCGCCCGTTCGGCGGCGGACGCCGCCGGGTGGCCCACCGCGACCGCCCCCATCGGGTCCCAGTCGTCCGGCAGCGCGAGCACCTTGCGCACGACGTCCCGGCAGAACATCGTCGAGGACACCCACGCCGACCCGAGCCGTTCCCCGGCCAGTGCGACCAGGAGGTTCTGCACGCCGGCACCCATGGCGACGACGAACATCTCCCGCTCGGCCGCGTCCCGCCGGGCGTGGCCGTAGTCGTGGGCCCCGTCGGTGACCAGGCAGGGCACGACCAGGTACGGCGCGTTGCGCAGCACGTCCCCGCGCCTGATCCGCCGGGCGACGGACTCCTCGGACTTGCCGTCGCGCCGCAGGTCGGCGATCCACGCGTCCCGCATCGCGTCGAGCAGTTCCCGCCGTGCGGCGGCCGACTCCAGCAGGACGAACCGCCAGGGCGTCGTGTGGTGCGGGGCGGGGGCGGTCACCGCGGCCGCCACGGCGCGGCGTACCGCGCCCGGGTCGACGGGCTCGTCGGTGAAGGCGCGTACGGTGCGGCGCTGCGTGACGGCTTCCCGTACGGCTTCGGAGGTGCCCAGGCGGAACATGTCGTCGGCGGGGGAGCGGACGAGGTCGGCCGCCGAGGAGCCTTCGCCGAGTACGTGGGGCAGGCCCCGTACGAGGGCCACCGGCAGCCCGGCGGCCTTGCCCTTGACGAGGTCGCCGGCCGCGGCCAGCTCGTCGGCGGTCGCCACTATCGTCGCGCTCAGCGGGTTGCCGTGAGTGTCCGTGCCGCCGCGCAGGTCGTCCAGGACGCGTACTCCGGCCGAGCCGATGGCGATGTCGGTGAGCCCGGTGCGCCAGGGCCGGCCGGAGGTGTCGGTGACGATGACGCCGACGTCGGCCGAGAGCGCGGCCCGCAGCCCGGACCGGAGGGCGGCCGCCGAGGCGTCGGGGTCCTCGGGCAGCAGCAGTACGGTGCCGGGTTCGGTGTTGGAGGCGTCGACGCCGGCCGCGGCCATGACCAGGCCCTGCCGGTTCTCGACGATCCGCAGCGGCCCCCGGCGGGCGACGACGCGTACGGTCTCGGCGTCGATGGCCTCCTCGCGGGAGTCGGCCCGTACGATCCGCCCCTCGGCCTTCGAGACGATCTTCGAGGTGACCAGCAGGACGTCCCCGTCGCGCAGGCCGGGCTCGGCGTCCGCGATGAGGCGGGCCAGGTCGTCGCCGGGCCGCACCTCCGGGATGCCGGGGACGGCCCGCACCTCGTAGGAGGGGACGTTCACCCGGCGGCCTCCGCGAGTTCCAGGGCCGCGCGGGCCATGGCGGCGGTCGCGGGGGTGTCGGTCATCATCAGCGGCACGGCCCGGCAGGGGATGCCGGCGGCTTCAACCTCGGTGACGGCCGCGGCGTCGGAGGTGTCCACGAGCCAGCCGTCGAGGAGGCCGGAGCCGTAGTGGGCGGCGACGGCGGCGGCCGTCGATTCGACGCCGACCGCCGCGAGCACCTTGTCGGCCATGCCGCGCACGGGCGCTCCGCCGACGATGGGGGAGAGGCCGACGACGGGCGCCGGGGCGGCGGCCAGCGCCTCGCGGATGCCGGGCACCGCGAGGATGGTGCCGATGGAGACGACGGGGTTGGACGGCGGGAAGAGGATGACGTCGGCGGCGGCGATGGCCTCGAGCACGCCGGGTGCGGGCTTGGCCTGCTCGGCGCCGACGGGTACGACGGCTTCGGCGTCGAGGGACGCGCGCAGCTTGACCCAGTACTCCTGGAAGTGGACGACCCGGCGTTCGCCGGTCGCGGGGTCGGTGACGGCGACGTGGGTCTCGACGCGGTCGTCGGACATGGGCAGCAGCCGGACGCCGGGCTGCCAGCGGTCGCAGAGGGCTTCGGTGACGGCGCTGAGCGGGTAGCCCGCGCCGATCATCTGCGTACGGACGATGTGGGTGGCGAAGTCGCGGTCGCCGAGGCCGAACCAGGAGGGTCCGACCCCGTACGCCGCGAGTTCTTCCTTGACGGTGAAGGACTCGTCGGTGCGGCCCCAGCCCTGGTCCTCGTTGATGCCACCGCCGAGGGTGTACATCACGGTGTCCAGGTCGGGGCACACCTTCAGCCCGAACAGGTGGATGTCGTCACCGGTGTTGCCGATGACCGTGATGTCCGCGTCGGGGACCGCCGACTTCAGTCCGCGGAGGAAACGGGCGCCGCCGATGCCGCCGGCCAGAACAACAATGCGCATGCACCGCAGTCTGTCAGGCCGGTACGCGCTCCCCGCGGGCCGGGGAGCAGCTGTGCATCGGCATTTCGGTGAGGCCGGGGAAGTAGACGTGCAGGCTGACCGCTCCGTCGAGGGTGTCGTTGACGACCTCGTGGGCGTGGCCGGGGGCGAAGACGCGCTGGGAGCCGGCGCGGTGGCTGAGCCGTCCGCCGTGGGCCGTGTGTTCGACGAGTTCGCCTTCGAGGACGGTGAGGATGCCGGAGGAGCCGCCGTGGTCGTGCAGGCCGCTGCCCTGGCCGGGGACCCAGCTGAGCAGCCAGACCTCGTAGCCGGGGCCGGTGCGCAGGCGGTGGTACCAGCGGGTGGTGGCGTCGTAGCGGACGAGGTGTTCCCAGCCGGCGCGGTCCTCGGCGATGGACCGGGCGAGGCCGGCGAACTCGGCGACGGTGACGGGGTGTTCGCGGGCGGGCTGGAGGAGGTGCTGGACGGCGAGGATGTCGCCGGCGATCTGGAGGTCGCTCTCGACGGCGGAGGCCGGGGCGGCCGGGGCGGGAGCGGCCGGGGAGGAGGTGGCGGGGACGGCGGTGGCGCGGGCGCTGTTCATCGGGGAGTCCTCGACGGATGTCAGTCGTGCGGGGCGGTTGCTGGGGGGAGGGCCGGTGCTCAGGGGAGCCGGGGCTCCGAGGGCATCAACAGCTGCAACAGCAACAGCGAACCTGGGCAGCACGCAGGAACCCACGAATGGGGGTCCGGGTGGCGGCTGCGGGCGCTGACATGAGGACAAGGAGACCGGGAGGGGGGCCGGACTGTCAACTCAATGTCCGGTTTGCGAGACAAGTTTCACCTCATCCGGTTACCCCGTCCGGAGAAAGGTTTGTGCATCGACCTTCAGGGCATGTGCCGCTGCGAGCCATGCGGGATTCCACCCTCAAACCCGTTGGCGCCACTCGTGATCGGAATGTGATCTCCGCTGCATCTTCGGCCGAATCGCAACCCCTCCACCGGGTGACGCGTCGACCACGGACGAAGGCGGCGACCACGGAGAGTGTGTGGCTTGTGTCACGATTTTTGGCGATATGAACACTTTCTGTATAGGCTTGGTTCCGCAGAGTGAATAAGGGCCCCAATAGCAGATCTCGGCTTGACTGCACAGGAGCCACACACTTGTAATTTCACTCGTGTCGTTACTCGGTGATCAGTAACGGCAACATCACGGGGACGCACAGACAGAGCGAGGGGCGCACATGACCGAGCTGTTTCAGGAACTGCTGGTCGAAGAGGCGGACGAGGAGCTCGGTTGGCAGGAGCGCGCACTGTGCGCGCAGACCGACCCCGAATCCTTCTTTCCCGAGAAGGGCGGCTCCACCCGCGAAGCCAAGAAGGTCTGCCTCGCCTGCGAGGTCCGCTCCGAGTGCCTCGAGTACGCCCTCGCCAACGACGAGCGATTCGGCATCTGGGGCGGTCTGTCCGAGCGCGAGCGGCGCAGGCTGAAAAAGGCGGCGGTCTGATCGGGCGGCCCCGCCCGGCGGTCTGAAACGCCGGTCGGAAACGGTCGCAGAGCAGCAAGAACAGCAACGGACACCACAACAGACCGAGCAAACGGTCCGCCTCCCGCACCTTCCCCGCAGGAGGCGGACCGTCGCGTTCCAGGCCTTCCCCCGACGCGGCGGATCCGCCCCTTCCCAGCCGTTAGTGTGGGGCGCTGTCCAGCAGCCTCCGAGGGCACACCACCCCCGGATCCTCCCCCGGACCTCCGGGGGGACCCCCAGGCCGGAGGGCTAGTACCGCGATGTCCCTGCACAGCAACTCGACGGCGTCCCACCAGGCGGCCGGCACCCCCGAGTTCCCCCGGCACGTCGTCACCGCGGTCCTCGTCGCCCACGACGGAGCCCGCTGGCTGCCCGAGACCCTCGCCGGCCTGCTCGCCCAGGAACGCCCCGCGCAGAACCACGTCGCCGCCGACACCGGCAGCGCCGACGACTCCGCCCGGCTGCTCGCCGAGGCCTTCGGCGACGACCGCGTCCTGCACCTCGCCCGCCGCACCGGCTTCGGCGCCGCCGTCGGCGAAGCCGCCCGCAGCGCAGGGACCCTCACCCCCGATGAACTCCCGTACCTCAAGCGCCCCAGCGGCTGGGACCCCGTCAGCCGCACCTGGCGCGACGACACCTACGACCTCCCCGAACTGCCCCACGGCGAACCCGTCCAGTGGCTGTGGCTGCTCCACGACGACAGCGCCCCCGAACCCGACGCCCTCGCCGAACTGCTGCGCGTCGCCGACGAGAACCCCGACGCCGCGGTCGTCGGCCCCAAACTGCGCGGCTGGTACGACCGCAAGCAGCTCCTCGAAGCCGGCGTCACCATCGCCCGCAGCGGCCGCCGCTGGACCGGCCTCGACCGCCGCGAACAGGACCAGGGCCAGCACGACCAGGTCCGCCCCGTCCTCTCCGTCTCCACCGCCGGCATGCTCGTGCGCCGCGACGTCCACGACGCCCTCGGCGGCTTCGACCGCCGCCTGCCCCTGATGCGCGACGACGTCGACTTCTGCTGGCGCGCCCACAGCGCGGGCCACACCGTCCTCGTCGCCCCCGACGCCGTCCTGCGCCACGCCGAAGCCGCCGCCCGCGAACGCCGCACCGTCGACTGCGCAGGCCGCTCCGCCGTCAGCCCCCACCGCGTCGACAAGGCCGGCGCCGTCCACACCATGCTGGCCAACACCCCCGGCCGCGCCCTGCCCTACGTCCTGCTGCGCCTGGTCCTCGGCACCCTGCTGCGCACCCTCGGCTACCTCGTCGGCAAGGCCCCCGGCCAGGCCGTGGACGAGATCACCGGCCTGCTCGCCACCCTCCTGCGCCCCGGACGCCTGCGCGCCGCCCGCAAGGCCCGCCGCCGCCCCGCCGTCCCCGCCGCCGAACTGCGCCCCCTCTTCCCGCCGCCCGGCGCAACCCTGCGCGCGAGCGCCGAACAGCTCGCCGCGTACCTCGGCTCCGGCCACGACAGCGACCCCGCCCCCGCCGGCCGGCACGGCGGAGCCCTCGAATCCGGACCGGGCGGCGACGACGCCGACTACCTGGACCCCGGCCGGCCCGGCCGGCTCCGGCGGATCGCCCGCAACCCCGCACCCGTCCTCTTCGCCGGCCTGCTCCTGGTCTCCCTCGTCGCCTGCCGCGCCCTCATCGGCGGCGGCAGCCTGATGGGCGGCGCCCTCCTCCCGGCCCCCGACGGCGGCCTCGCCCTCTGGCACGCCTACACCGTCGACTGGCAGCCCGTCGGCACCGGCACCACCGCCGGCGCGCCCCCCTACCTCGCCGTGCTGGCCGGCCTGTCCGCCCTCTTCCTCGGCTCCACCCAGGCCGCCCTGACGCTGCTGCTCGTCTGCTCGGTCCCGCTCGCCGGGCTCACCGCCTACTTCGCCTCCCGCCCGCTCGTCACCTCCCGGCTGCTGCGCGCCTGGGCCGCCGTCGCGTACGCCTTCCTCCCCGCCGTCACCGGAGCGCTCGCCGGCGGCCGGCTCGGCACCGCCGTCCTCGCCGTGCTGCTGCCGCTCCTCGCCCGCTCCGCCGTCACCGCCTGCGGATTCACCGACGCCGAAGCGGGCGGCGGCCGGCGCGCGGTGTGGACGTACATCCTCCTGCTGACCCTGGCCACCGCCTTCACCCCCGTCGTGTGGCCCCTCGCTGCCGTCCTCGGCACCGCCGCGCTCCTCGCGCGCCGCGCGCGCTGGAAGACGTACGCCCCCCGCCTGCTCGCCGCCCTCGCCGTACCGCTGACCGTCCTCGCGCCCTGGTCGCTCGGCCTGCTCACCCACCCCGGCCGCTTCCTGCGCGAGGCCGGACTGCCCTACGGCACCGGCTCCGCCACCCCCCTCGGCCTCCTCGGCGCGAACCCCGGCGGGCCCGGCACCGCCGCCACCGCCTTCCTCGCCGGCACCCTGCTCGCCGCCCTGGCCGCCCTGCTGCGCGCCGACCGGCGGTTCGCCGTCCGCGCCGCCTGGGCCGCCGCCCTCGCCGGGCTGCTCCTCGCCGTGCTGCTCAACCGCACCGGCTGGGCCGGCCCCGGCTGCCTCCTGTACGGGCTCGCGCTGCTCGCCGCCGCCGTGCTCGGCGCGGACGGCGCCAAGGAACGCGTCGCCGCCCGCAGCTTCGGCTGGCGCCAGCCGCTGGCCGCCCTGACCGCCCTCGCCGCCGCCGTCGGCCCCCTGCTCCTCGCCGCCTCCTGGGCGGCGGCCGGGGCCGACGGACCGCTTCGGCGGCGCGATCCGGTCCAGGTCCCCGCCATCGTCGCGGAGGACTCCAACGACTCCAACCGCACCCGCACCCTGGTCCTCGGCGGCGATTCGCCCGCCACCGTCTCCTACGCCCTGGTGCGGGACTCCGGCGCCCGCCTCGGCGACGGCGAACTCCTCGCCGCGGCCGGCCCCGAACCCCGCCTCGCCCAAGCCGTCGCCGGCCTCGTCTCCGGCTCCGGCGCCAACCAGTCCGAACAGCTCAGCGCCTTCGCCGTGCGGTACGTGATGATCCCGCCCGGCGGCTCCGCCCCCATGCGCCGGATCCTCGACGCCACGCCCGGCCTCAAGCAGCGTCACCAGAACGACGGCACCGCCCTGTGGGAGGTGGAGCGGCTGCCCTCCCGCGTGGTGATCGTCCCCGGCCGGCAGGGCCAGGCGCCGATCACCGTCGACGCCGGACCCGTGGAGGTCCACGCCGCCGTTCCCGCCGGGCCGCAGGGCCGGACGCTGCGCCTCGCCGACCGGGCCGACCCGGGCTGGCGGGCCACCCTCGACGGCAAGGCCCTCGCGCCGGAGACGGTCGACGGCTGGGCGCAGGGGTTCGCGCTGCCCGCCGGGGCCGGCCGCCTCGACGTCGTCCACCAGGACGCGCTGCCCCGCGACGCCTGGCACTGGGCGCAGGGCTTCCTCGCCCTGGTGCTGCTGGTGATGGCCCTGCCGGGCCGCCGTGCCCGCCTCGACGACGACCTCCCCGAGGAGACCGCCCCCGAAGCCCCCCTCGGGGAGCGCCCCGGCGAGCCGGGCCGGGGCCGCCGTGCCCGCCGGCCGGCCGCGCCCGCCGCGCCGGAGCCCGAGACCGCCGCCGCCGAGGCGGTCGTGGACCCGTACGCGCAGATCCCGGCGCAGCAGGTGTACGGGGAGGAGTCGTACGCCTACCAGGAGCCCCACCCGTACGGACAGCAGCAGCACCAGGAGCCGCCGTACGACGCGTACGGCCCGTACGCCGCCCCCTACCACCCCGGGGAGCAGCCCCCCTTCCCCCAGCAACAGCAGCCCCACCCGTACGAGTACGACCAGCAGTACGACACCTACGGACAGCACGCCCCGCGTCCGGACGGGAGCCACCAGCAGTGAAGCAGCGCGCCCCCCTGACGCTCGCGGCCGTGACGGCGGCGCTGGCGGCCGTCACCGGCCTGGCCTTCCTCACCGCCCCCGCCGCCACCCCGGCCGGCGGCGCCGGCCGGGCGGACGCCGCCCGCAGGCCGGTGGAGCGGTCCGTGCTGGTGTGCCCGGAGCCCAGCTCGTCGGACATCGCCGAGACCACGTACACCTCCCTCACCCCCGGCAAGGGCGGCGGCGCGGGCACGGCCCGCCTCGCCACCAGGGAGGGCAAGGCGGTCCTGGAGCCCAGGGAACCCGGCAAGCCCGTCTCCGCCACCGCCTCCGGCGCGGAGGCGCCGGGGCTGACGGGCGCCGCCGAGGGCGCGCTGGCCCCCGGCTGGACCGCCCAGCAGACCACCAAGGTCGCGGTCGGCCACACCCGGGGCCTGCTCGGGCTCTCCTGCACGGTGCCCGGCACCGACTTCTGGTTCCCCGGCGTCAGCACCGCCAAGGGCCGCCAGGACTACATCCACCTCACCAACCCGGACGACACCGTCGCCGAGGTGGACATCAAGCTCTACGGCCCCGACGGGCTGGTCAAGGACAAGCCGGGGGCCGTCGCCGCCGTGTTCCGGGTCGACGCCCGGTCCACCGCCAAGGTGTCGCTGTCCACCCTGTTCCCCGACAGCCGGCTCACGGACGTCACCGCGCACGTCACCACGGGCTCGGGCCGGGTCGGCGCCTCCGCCCAGGCCGCCGAGGACGGCGTCGGCACCGACTGGCTGCCGGCCTCCGCCGGCCCGGCGGACACCCTGGTGCTGCCCGGCATCCCGGCCGACGCCACCTCCGTACGGCTGGTCGCCTTCGCGCCCGGCGAGGACGACGCCGACCTCACCGTGCGGCTGTCCGGCCCGGGCGGGCGCCTCACCCCGGCCGGCAAGGAGCGCCTCCACGTGAAGGCCGGCATGACCGCCGGCCTGGACCTGGGCGACGTCACCCGTGGCGAGGCCGGCTCCCTGCTGCTGGCCCCGGCCGACCCGGGGAAGGCCGTACCCGTGGTCGCGGCCCTGCGCGTGGTCCGCGGCACCGCCCCCAAGCAGGAACTGGGCTTCGTCCCGGCGAGCGCCCCTGTCGGCGAGCGGGCCACCGTCGCCGACAACCGGGCCGACGACAAGGCCACCGCCCTCACCCTCACCGCCTCGGGCGCCGACGCCACGGTCCGCGTCACCGCCTCCGCCGGCACCGAGGGCGGTCAGCCGGCCGTCCAGGAGATCACCGTCAAGGCGGGCACCACCCGCGCGGTGGTACCGGCGCCGGCCCCCTCGGGCGGCAAGGGCCCGTACGCCCTGACGATCGAGACCCTCTCCGGCGGCCCCGTCCACGCGGCCCGCACGCTGACCCTGCCGCACGACGGGATCCCGATGTTCACCGTCCAGGCCTTCACCGACGACCGCTCCACGGTCTCGGTGCCCCGGGCCGTCGAGGACCCCTCGATCCTGCTCCGCTGAAGCCGCCCGGCGGGCGCCCCGGTACCCGGTCAGTCCTGCCCGTACCGGGGGTCCACCGTCTCCGGTGACAGCCCGAGCAGGTCCGCGACCTGCTCCACGACGATCTCGTGCACCAGCAGCGCCCGCTCGTCCCGCGTCTTCGCCCGGATCTCCACCGGCCGCCGGAACACCACGATCCGCGCCGGCTTCCCGTCCCGGGCCTCCACCAGGCCGCCCAGCGGGACCGCCTCGTCGTTCCATCCGGCGTCCGGACCGCCCGGCGGCCCCGGCACGTCCGCGATCACGAACTCCACCTCGGCCAGCTGCGGCCAGCGCCGCTCCAGCCGCTCCACGGAATCCCGTACGAGGTCCCCGAACAGCTCGGCCCGGCTCGCGGCCAGCGGCACCTGCGGCGGGGCCAGCGGCCCGCGCATCCCCCGGCCGTGCCGGTCGCGCCGCCGCGGCCGCGGCTCGGAAGGGGCCGCGGCGGGAGCCGCGGGGCGGGGGGGAAGCGCACTGTCCGTCACCCCCGCAGCGTAGCCCGGGACCCGTGGCAGGACCCGATACGGTCACGACCCGGTGTCGCCGCGGTGACACCGCCCGAACGATCCGGCCAAGATCGGGCCGCATTACGGACTCGATGCCCCTCTTCGTCACCCGCCGCACCACACGGGCGGAGTACGACACGGGGGAGCGGCCGGGGGGAGAGTCGTCGCGGCCCGGTCAAGAGTGCGGTACCGTCCAACGTCGTGAGCCTTGTACGTCGCTGTTCGCGCACCGCGTGCGGCCGCCCTGCCGTCGCCACACTGACGTACGTCTACGCCGACTCGACCGCAGTTCTCGGCCCGCTCGCCACCTACGCCGAACCCCACTGCTATGACCTGTGCGCCGAGCACTCCGAGCGCCTGACCGCCCCGCGCGGCTGGGAGGTCGTGCGCCTGTCGGACGGTTCCGGCCCGTCGCGCCCCAGCGGCGACGACCTCGAAGCCCTGGCCAACGCGGTCCGCGAGGCGGCCCGTCCGCCCGAGCGCGCCGCCGAGGCCGGCGGGGGCGGGCCGGGGGCCCCGGTGGCCGGCGAGACCCGCCGTGGACACCTGCGGGTCCTGCGTTCGCCCGATTCCTGACACGCGGATCGTCTGAAAAGCCGCTCTCCGTACAGGGTAGGTTTGCTTCACCGCACAGGACCTTCAGGAGGGCAGGCAGTGGCCGCAGATCTTTCGAACATCGTCAAGGCGTACGACGTACGGGGCGTCGTACCGGACGAGTGGGACGAGCCCCTGGCAGAACTGTTCGGTGCTGCGTTCGTCGAGGTCACCGGCGCCACGGCGATCGTGGTCGGTCACGACATGCGGCCCTCCTCGCCCGGCCTGTCGGCCGCCTTCGCCCGGGGCGCGGCCGCCCGCGGCGTCGACGTCACCCTCATCGGCCTGTGCTCCACCGACCAGCTGTACTACGCCTCCGGCAAGCTGGACCTGCCCGGCGCCATGTTCACGGCGTCGCACAACCCGGCCCAGTACAACGGCATCAAGCTGTGCCGCGCCGGCGCCGCCCCGGTCGGCCAGGACACCGGCCTCGCCACGATCCGCGAGCTCGCCGAGAAGTGGACCGACGAGGGCGCCCCGGAGATCCCCGCCGGCACCGTCCCGGGCACCATCACCGAGCAGGACACCCTCACCGGCTACGCCGAGCACCTCAAGGGCCTGGTCGACCTCACCGCGATCCGCCCGCTGAAGGTCGTCGTCGACGCGGGCAACGGCATGGGCGGCCACACCGTCCCGACCGTCTTCGAGGGCCTCCCGCTGGACCTCGTCCCCATGTACTTCGAGCTGGACGGCACCTTCCCGAACCACGAGGCCAACCCGCTCGACCCGAAGAACATCGTCGACCTCCAGGCGCGCGTCCTCGCCGAGGGCGCCGACCTCGGCCTCGCCTTCGACGGCGACGCCGACCGCTGCTTCGTCGTCGACGAGCGCGGCGAGGGCGTCTCCCCGTCCGCCATCACCGCCCTGGTCGCGGCCCGCGAGCTGGCCCGCCACGGCGGCAGCGGCACGATCATCCACAACCTGATCACCTCGTGGTCGGTGCCCGAGGTCGTCCGCGAGAACGGCGGCACCCCCGTCCGCACCCGCGTGGGCCACTCCTTCATCAAGGCCGAGATGGCCGCCTCCGGCGCCATCTTCGGCGGCGAGCACTCCGCGCACTACTACTTCAAGGACTTCTGGAACGCGGACACCGGCATGCTCGCCGCGCTCCACGTCCTCGCCGCCCTCGGCGGGCAGCAGGGCACCCTGTCCGAGCTGGTCGCCGAGTACGACCGCTACGTGGGCTCCGGCGAGATCAACTCGACCGTCGCCGACCAGGCCGCCCGCACCGCCGAGGTCAAGGCCGCGTACGCCGGCCAGGACGGCGTCACCTTCGACGAGCTGGACGGCCTCACGGTCTCCGCCGCCGACTGGTGGTTCAACCTGCGCCCCTCCAACACCGAGCCGCTCCTGCGCCTCAACGTGGAGGCCCGCGACGAGGCCACCCTGGCCAAGATCCGCGACGAGGTCCTCGCCCTCGTCCGCGCGTAACGCCCGGCCGGCGGTCACGGGGTTCCGGGGCCCGCCCCGGGGCCCCGGCCCCGCCGCCTCGCAATCCAGCCCCGCCGGCGTGTGAGGCGCGGGGGTCCGGGGGCAGAGCCCCCGCAACCGACCCGCACCCGGACCGGGGGAACCCCGCCCGGCAGGGCGGCCCAGGCCGACGGGCGGCGCCCGCCCCCCTTCGAGCCGCACCGCAGGTGACTCGGCGGTACGCTGACCTCGCCCAATCCGCGACCCGCGATCCGCATCCCCGAAGGGAACCGCCCCATGCCGCTCGAAGCCGGCCTGCTGGAGATCCTCGCCTGCCCCGCCTGCCACGCTCCCCTCCAGGACAACTCGGCGGACGAGACCGCACCCGAGCTGATCTGCACCGGCCAGGACTGCGGCCTCGCCTACCCGGTTCGCGACGGCATCCCGGTGCTCCTCGTGGACGAGGCCCGCCGCCCGGCCTGACCCGGCCCCGCTCCGCCGCTCGACCAGCCTGGATCCGTCAACACCGCCGGAGGCCCCCATGCTCGACGAGTCACTCCTCGACGCGCCGGACGATCTCGCCCGCGCCGACCGCCGCGGCCTGCTCCGCGGCGCCGCCGAGGCCGGGGCCAGAGTCCGCACCGCGGCCCGGCACGCCACCGAGGCCGGCCTCGCGGACCTGCGCCCCGACGGGCGCCCCCGCGCCGTGCTCATCGCCGGCCCCGGCACCGCCGCCACCGGCGTCGCCGACCTGCTGGGCGCCCTCGCCGGAGCCGCCGCCCCGGTCACCCGCCTGCACCCCACCGGCGTCGCGCACGCCTCCGGGGCGCTGCGCTGGGCGCTGCCCGGCTGGGTGGGCCCGGTGGACCTGCTGCTCCTCGCCACCACCGACGGCACCGAGCCCGGCCTCGCGGTCCTCGCCGAGCAGGCCTACCGGCGCGGCTGCACCGTGGTCGCCGTGGCCCCCGAACGCTCACCGCTGAGCGAGGCCGTGGACGGCGCGCACGGGGTCCTCGTACCGATGGCCAAGGCCCCGTACCAGGACTACGACGAGTCCGCCGCGGCCGGCCCCGGCGCCCTCTGGGCGCTGCTGACCCCGCTGCTGGTCCTCCTCGACAAGCTCGGCCTGGTCAGCGCGGCCCCCGACGCCCTCCAGCGCGCCGCCGACCGGCTCGACCGCACCGCCGAGCGCTGCGGTCCGGCCATCGTCACGTACTCCAACCCCGCCAAGACCCTCGCCGCCGAGCTGGCCGACTCGCTGCCCCTCATCTGGAGCGAGGGCGACACGGCGGCCCCCGCCGGCCGCCGCTTCGCCGCCACCCTCGCCGAGCTGGCCGGACGCCCCGCGCTCGCCGCCAGCCTCCCCGAGGCGCTGCCCGCCCACGGGGTGCTGCTCGCCGGCTCCTTCGCCGCGGGAGCCGACCCCGACGACTTCTTCCGGGACCGCGTCGAGGATCCCCAGGCCCTGCGCGCCCGCATCGTCCTGCTGCGCGACCGGCCCGCCGGCGGCCTCACCGCCGCCCCGGCCGCGCGCGAGCTCGCCCTCAGCCACGACACGGCCGTCAGCGAGCTCGAACCGGAGGAGGGCGGCGAGCTGGAACAGCTCGCCGAACTCCTCGCCGTCACCGACTTCGCCACCGCCTACCTCGCGCTGGCAGCCCGGGGACAAAGCTGAGGCACACACCCGTGCCCGCACCACATCCAGATCCAGGAAGACGACGACGATGGACCGCCTGACCAACACGATCCGCCCCTACGCGTGGGGATCCACCACCGCGATCCCGGCCCTCCTCGGAGTCGAGCCGACCGGTGAGCCCCAGGCCGAGATGTGGATGGGCGCCCACCCCGGAGCCCCCTCGCGCCTCGACCGCGGAGCCGGCGAGACCACCTTGGCCGCCGTCATCGCCGCCGACCCCGAGGGCGAGCTCGGTTCCGCCACCGTCGCCAAGTTCGGCCCCCGCCTGCCGTTCCTCCTCAAGCTCCTCGCCGCCGGCGCCCCCCTGTCGCTCCAGGTCCACCCCGATCTGGCCCAGGCCAGGGCCGGCTTCGAGGACGAGGAGCGCCGCGGCGTCCCCATCGACGCGGGCCACCGCAACTACAAGGACGCCAACCACAAGCCCGAACTGATCTGCGCGCTCACCCCCTTCGACGGCCTGTGCGGATTCCGCCCGCCGCTGGAGGCCGCGGCCCTCCTCGACGGGCTCGGCGTCGACTCCCTCAAGCCGTACGTCGACCTGCTGCACGCCCACCCCGAAGAAGCGGCCCTGCGCGAGGTCCTCACCGCCGTCCTCACCGCCGACCGCGCCGAGATGGCCCACACGGTCGCCGAGGCCGCTGCCGCCGCCGAACGCCTCGGAGGCCCGTACGCGCCCTACGCGGGGCTCGTCCACGACTACCCGGGCGACCCGGGCGTGATCGCGGCCATGCTCCTCAACCACGTCCGGCTCCAGCCCGGCGAGGCCATGTTCCTCGGCGCCGGCATCCCGCACGCCTACCTCGACGGCCTCGGCGTCGAGCTCATGGCCAACTCCGACAACGTGCTGCGCTGCGGACTGACGCCCAAGCACGTGGACGTCCCCGAGCTGCTCAAGGTCGTCGTCTTCGAGCCGAGTGCCCCCGGCGTCCTGCGCCCCGAGGGCGACGGCGAGGAGGTCTACGAGACCCTGATCGACGAGTTCCGGCTCTCCCGCCACGTCCTGGCCCCCGGCGGCGCCCCCCGCGCCCTCCCCGACGGCGCCCCGCAGATCCTGCTGTGCACCGCCGGCACCCCCCGGGTCGGCGAACTCGCCCTGGCCCCCGGCGAGTCGGTCTTCGTCCCGGCAGGCGAAAAGACCGAACTGTCCGGTACGGGTACCGTCTTCCGCGCCACCGTCGTCATCTGATTCAACGTCGGCCGCACGGGCAGCTGCAACAATGTGCGGCCGTAGTCAGTGGCTAGGAAGGGAATCCAGCACCCATGAGCGCGTCGGGCGGTACCAGGGCGATCGTGGCGGCACTTGCCGCGAACCTCGCCATCGCTGTAGCCAAGTTCGTGGCGTTCCTCTTCAGCGGCTCCTCGTCGATGCTCGCGGAAAGCGTCCACTCGGTGGCCGACTCCGGAAACCAGGGCCTGCTGCTCCTCGGCGGGAAGAAGGCCCAGCGCGAGGCGACCCCCCAACACCCCTTCGGGTACGGGCGCGAACGCTACATCTACGCCTTCCTCGTCTCCATCGTGCTCTTCACCGTCGGCGGCATGTTCGCCATCTACGAGGGCTACGAGAAGATCCACGACCCGCACGAGATCGAGGCCTGGTACTGGCCCGTCGGCGTCCTCGTCTTCGCGATCGCCGCGGAGGGCTTCTCCTTCCGCACCGCCATCAAGGAGTCCAACGAGACCCGCGGCAGCCAGAGCTGGCGCCAGTTCATCAAGAGCGCCAAGGCGCCCGAACTGCCCGTGGTCCTGCTGGAGGACCTCGGCGCGCTCGTCGGCCTCGTCCTCGCCCTCGCCGGCGTCGGCCTCGCCCTGCTCACCGGCAACGGGGTCTGGGACGGCATCGGCACCCTGTGCATCGGTGTCCTGCTGATCGTCATCGCCATCGTGCTCGCCCTGGAGACGAAGTCCCTGCTGCTCGGTGAGGCCGCCGGCACCGCCGAGGTCGAGAAGATCAAGGCCGCGCTCGTCGACGGGGACACCGTCACCGGCGTGATCCACATGCGCACCCTGCACCTCGGCCCCGAGGAACTCCTCGTCGCCGCCAAGATCGCCGTGCAGCACGACGACACCGCGTCCGAGGTGGCCAACGCCATCAACGCCGCCGAGGCCCGCATCCGCGCCGCCGTCCCGATCGCCCGCGTGATCTACCTGGAGCCGGACATCTACCGCCCCGAGGCCGTCGGCCTCGGCAAGGCCGAAGGCCACTGACCGGCCCCGGACGCACGCGAAGGCCCCCGCAGCTCACCGGCTGCGGGGGCCTTCGTACGCCCTGCGTCCGTCCGCCGTCACGACGGCACGTCCGCGCGCTCCCCGGCCGCGGCCGCCTCGGCGGGGGCGGCCGGCTTCAGGGCCTCCGGGGCCCTCGCGGGAGCCGGGACCGCCGCCCGCGGCGCCCGCCCGCGCGCCCGCCGGGAGGCGAACCCGAACGCCGCGCCCACGGCCAGCACCAGGACACCGGCCAGCTGCCCCCACACGGCCAGCTTCGCCATCGGGTACGTCACGACCTTGGAGGCGACCTTGCTCGCCGGGACCGGTCCGTTGTTCGCGTACTGCGAGCCGTCGGAGTTCATCCGGTTGTCGGCCATCAGGAAGACGTAGCCCTTGGGCACCGTCACGTCGAACCCCACCGCCGACGGGTTCTTCCACTGCTCCAGGTACGGCTCGTCCAGCGGCAGGCCGTTCAGCACCAGGCGGTACTGGCCGGTGATCTTGCTGCTCGGCTTGTAGCGGATGCGGTCCCCGCCCACGGCGATGACCCGGTTCATCTGCGTCTTGTGCAGGGACCACGGAACGGAGGCGAGGACGACGTCGCCACGCCGCAGCGCGCCCTTGGCGACCGGCTCCAGGTAGATGCTCTCTCCGTCGGTGTAGGTCGGCGCCATGTGCCAGCCGACCGCCTTGCCCTGCGTGTAGCGCGACGGCGGGGCCACGGCCTTCGCCACCGTCACCCCGACGAGGATGACCGCTCCGAGCACCAGCAGGACGATCGCCGCGATGCCGCGTCCGCGTCCTGGCCTGTGTTCCATTTCGTCCCTTCCGCTGTACCTGCCCTGCATCGTAGGTCGACGCGGAAGCCGCCGACGCCGCCGGGGCCCTGGTGTGCCAAGTCCGTACATACCGATTCGGACACTGCGCGGGCCCAGGGGGTGTCCGCACCGTCCCGCCCGCCCTGCGGGCGGCCGGCGCCACTGTGCGGACACCCCCTAGCGGATCTCGCCGAGCACCTCCAGGACGGCCGGCCCGTCGGGGGCCGACTGGAGCCGGGTGCGGAAGCCGCCGTCCATCAGCTTGCGCGACAGCAGCGCCAGGATCCGCAGGTGCTCGTCACCGGCGGAGGCCTCCGGCACCGCGATCATGAAGACCAGCCGGGCCTTCGTGCCGTCCAGCGCGCCCCACTCGATGCCCCCGCCGGACCGGGCGAACCCGACGGTGGGCCGGGTCACCGCGTCCGTCTTGGCGTGCGGGATCGCGATCGACTCGCCGAGCCCCGTCGTGCCCTGCGCCTCCCGGGCGAGGGCCACCCGTACGAGCTCCTCGACGTCCCGGACGTGCCCGGCGGCGGCCAGCAGCCCGGCCATCTCCCGGATCGCCTCCTCCTTGGTGCCCGAGGCCAGCTCCGTCTTGACGGTCCGGGCGGTCAGGTACCCGGAGAGCACCTCCGGCTCCTCGTCCGCGGCGGCGGCGGGTCCGGCCGCGGCGGGCACGGGCGCGCGCACCCCGGCCCCCACCGGTGCGGCGGCGCGGCCCCGGCGCGCCGTGATCCCGATCAGGGCGTTGGTCGTCAGCGCGGTCACCACCGTCCCGACGCCGATCGCGACGAAGAACATCGCCACCCCGCCGACGGCGCCGAAGACCGAGACGACCGGACCACCGTGCGGCACCGAGTCCTCGACCCCGGACAGCCCGGCGACCGCACCGGCCACCGCACCACCGAGCATGTTCGCGGGGATGACCTGCGCCGGCCGCGCCGCGGCGAACGGGATGGCGCCCTCGGAGATCCCGAAGAAGCCCATGAACAGGGCCGCCACGCCCGTCTCCCGCTCCTGCCCGGTGTAGAGCCCGCGGCGCAGGAGCGTGGCGAGGCCCTGGCCGAGCGGCATGACCGGGATCGCGGCGGCGGCCATGCCCATGACGGCGTCGTTGGTGCCGATGAGGCCCACGGCCACGAGGAAGGCCGTCTTGTTGACGGGGCCGCCCATGTCGAAGGCGATCATCAGACCGATCAGGGCGCCGAGCACGATCACACTGGAGCCGGTCATCCCGTTCAGCCAGTCGGTCAGGTGCGTGAAGACCCAGGAGATGGGCTGCCCGATGACGTAGATGTAGAACAACCCGAGCGTGAGCGTCGACACGATCGGGATCACGATGATCGGCATGATCGGCCGGACGAACCGGGGGACCCTCACCTTCTTGATCCAGACGACGAGGTAGCCGGCGAGGAAACCGGTCGCGATCGCGCCCAGGAAGCCCGCGTTCGCGTCCGCGCCGTAGAGGTTCACGGCATCGGCGGCGAGGAAGCCGCCGATCATGCCGGGCACCAGCGCGGGACGGTCTCCCAGCGCGTACGCGATGTAGCCGGAGAAGATCGGCAGCATCAGCTTGAAGCCGAGACCGCCCAGCGCGTTGACGTGGAACCAGAACGAGTCCTTGTCGAACTCGATCCCCTGGGGCGTGGTGTGGCCGCCGAGCGCGATCGACACGGCGAGCAGCAGCCCGCCCACGACCACGAACGGGATCATGTGGGAGACGCCGTTCATGAGCGCCTTGTACGCGGCACTGCGCTCGCGGCCGCCCCCGCCCACCCCGCCCGTACGGCCGGAGGCCTCCGCGCCCGCCTGCACCGGCGCGCTCCGTACGCGCTCGATCAGCTCCTTCGGCTTGTGGATGCCGTCGGCGACTGAGGTGGCCAGGACCCGCTTGCCGGCGAAGCGCCCGCGGTCGACCTCCGTGTCGGCGGCGATGATGATCCCGTCCGCCTCTCTGACATCGTTGTCAGAGAGGACGTTCTCCGCCCCGATGGAGCCCTGGGTCTCCACCTTCAGGCCCACGCCGAGCTCGGCCGCGGCCTGCTGGAGCTTCTCGGCGGCCATGTAGGTGTGCGCGATCCCCGTGGGGCACGCGGTGACGGCGAGCAGCTTCGGGTGCCCGCGCCCGCTCGCACCGCCGTCACCGGGAGGGCCGGCTGGACTGGTCACTTGAATCTCCTTCACGCCGCAGGGTCCGCGAGACCGCGGGTACGATCCGGTCCACCGGCATCGTCCACCACGCGAGGGCGGATCAGAAGTCCGAAAGGCCCCGAACGCTCCGCCGGGCGGCCGTCACGGCGAAGCCGACTTCTTCCCGTCCCCACTGGGGTCCGCCGCGCCGATCGGTGTAGATTCGTCATCAGTGTCAGGCGTCGCTGCTGATGGCGGTCGGGCGGTCCTCGTGACCGGCCGAGGGGAGAGAGGGCCCCGCGGCGGACTGTGCTCAGTGCACCGGCATGCCCGTGCACGGCTCAGCCGTACCCACCTCTCGACCCATGAGGAGCAGCACCCATGGACTTCAAGGTCGCCGACCTTTCCCTTGCCGCCTTCGGCCGCAAGGAGATCACCCTGGCCGAGCACGAGATGCCGGGTCTGATGTCGATCCGCAAGGAGTACGCGCAGACGCAGCCGCTGGCCGGTGCGCGGATCACCGGTTCGCTGCACATGACCGTGCAGACGGCCGTCCTGATCGAGACGCTCGTCGCCCTGGGCGCCGACGTCCGCTGGGCCTCCTGCAACATCTTCTCCACGCAGGACCACGCCGCCGCGGCCATCGCCGTCGGCCCGAACGGCACCCCGGAGGACCCGCAGGGCGTCCCGGTCTTCGCCTGGAAGGGCGAGACGCTGGAGGAGTACTGGTGGTGCACGGAGCAGGCGCTGACCTGGCCGAACACTCCCACCGGCGGCCCGAACATGATCCTCGACGACGGTGGTGACGCCACCCTCCTCGTCCACAAGGGCGTCGAGTTCGAGAAGGCCGGTGCGGCCCCGGACCCCTCGACGGCGGACTCCGAGGAGTACGCCCACATCCTCACGCTCCTCAACCGCACCCTGGCCGAGTCCCCGCAGAAGTGGACGCAGCTCGCGTCCGA
>NZ_JBEZKZ010000025.1:66969-87108 GCF_040651895.1 Streptomyces sp. NPDC048352 | reverse complement strand
CGGTGTGCAGGGCCCGTACCAGCTGGGCGGCGGCGGTGGCGCGCGCGGCCAGCGCCGGGGCGGCGTCCCGTTCGGCCTCCAGGATGGCGGCGGCGGCCGCGGTGCGCGCGCGTCCGGCCGCGTCCCGTGCGCCTTGGGCGGCCTGGCGCGCCGCCGAGGCCTTGCCGGCGTCCTTCGAGGCGGCGATGGCGGCGCCGTAGGCCCGCGAGGCGGCACGGCCCGCGGCCGCGGCGGCGCCGGCGGCGGCCTGCGCGGCCTGCGCGGCGCGGCTGGAGGCGGCCTGAGCGGTACGGGAGGCGGAGATGGCCGTGTAGGCGGCGCTCGCGGCGCCCCGTGCGGCACTCGCGGCGCTGTTCGCCGCCTTGGCCGACTTCCGTACGTCGGTCTGCGCCGCCCTCGCTTCCTCGGCGGCCTTCAACGCGGCGGCCTTCGCCTTCTCCGCGGCGTCCTTGGCCCGGTTCGAGGCGGCGACGGCCTGTTCCGTCTGCAGTTTCGCCCGGTTGCCCTCCCGGATCACGATCTTGACCAACTGGTCGACCGTCGCGGCTTCTTCGTCACGGGCACGCGCGATGTACTGGCCGGAGGCGAGGAACTGGCGGATCGCCTCGGGCGAGCCGTCGCTCAGGGCGCGCTCCGCGTACTTCTTGACCTCGGGGGAGGCGGTGGTGAGGATCGCGAAGACCTCGGCCCGCTCGTCCTCCTGCTGCGCGGTGTGCTGCGTCGTCTGCAGGAACGTGCGCAGGGCCGCCGGGGTGCCCAGTTCCAGGGCTTTGGCGGCTTCCCGCTTGACGGCGGTCCCGCTGTTGTTCATGACGGTGAAGACCGCTGCCCGCATGTCCGTGTCGAGCGACTGCGCGTAGCCGTCGCGCAGGTAGGACGCGATCGCCGCGTCCCCGGCGGAGAGCGCCGCGTTCGCGCTCTCGCGGACCGACTTGTCCGCGAGGGGGAGGGCGGCGAGAACGCCGAACCGGTTGTCGTCCGCCTTCGCGAGCGGCAGTTCGCTCGTGAGGAAGGCGGAGACCGCGGCCGGGGTGCCGACGAGGGCGGCGGCAGCGGCCTCGCGGACCGCCCGGCCCCCGCTCTTGTAGGCCCATACGGCCTTGCCCCGATCGGTGTCGGGCAGGCCGTTGCCCACGGCGGGGTCGCCCTCGGCGGCCCGGGCCGGGCCGGCGCTCAAGGTGACGACGGACGGCACGGCCGGAATCGCGGCGGCCCCGGCCAGGGTGCTGAGTATCCGGCGCCTGCTCCACAGCGACGGCGGCGTCACGGGCACACCTCTGTGACGCCGTCGCGCAGTGGGCAGGGCAGGGCGACGATCTTGCCCAAGGGAGTTCTCCTCGGTTCAGATGAGAAGCGGGTGGTTGCGGCGTCCTGGCTGGGTGATCGATCGCCAGCTCTGCCGACCCACAGACTCGCGCCTGGAGATCATCCGAACAACACTCAATACTGGAACCCTTGTTTAGCCAGGTTCAACACACGGGCCTACCTGCCCCGGCGCGAAGGATGCCCGGCATGACCCGTGCTTCAAGGAGAGATACTGGAACCTTCGTTTGATCAGGGTGAACAGGGGGGTGGTGGCCGGGTGCTGGAACGTCTGGAAATGGAAGCGTTCCTCGGGCTGGCGGCGGAGCTGCACTTCGGACGTACTGCGGAACGCCTGCACGTAACCACCGGAAGGGTCAGCCAGCTCATCAAGAAGATCGAACGCAAGGTTGGGGCGCCGTTGTTCGAGCGCACCAACCGCAGTGTTCGCCTGACGGCGCTCGGCCACCGGCTGCACGACGAAGTCCGGCCCGCGTACGAAGACATCCGGGCCGCCTTCGCCCGGGCTGTGAGCAGCGCCCGGGCGACCGTCGACACTTTGCGGGTCGGCTTCATGGGTGCCGCCGCCGGCCAGATCGCCCACCAGGCAGGCGACATGTTTCCCGAACGCGAGCCCGGCTGGCGCGTCCACATCCGCGAGGTCCAGCTCTTCAACGCCCTGGCGCGACTTCGCGAGGGAGAGGTCGACATCCTGATCCTCGCCCTGCCGATCACCGAGCCCGACATCGTCGTAGGGCCCGTGGTCTTCTCCGAGCGGCGGATGCTGGCCGTTCCCGCGAGGCACGCCCTGGCCCGCCGCGAAAGCGTGACCATGGAAGACCTCGCCGACGTCGCGCTCGTACGCGTCGCCGGCACGCCACCCGGGGCATGGCTCTCGGAGCTCTGGCCCGACCGCACGCCACAAGGCAGGCCGATCACCCCTGGCCCCGAGATAGAGACGTTCATGGAAGCCCTGCAAGTGGTCGCTTCGGGAACCGGCGCAGTCATCGTCGGCGAGCAGGTAACCCAGTTCTACACCCGTCCCGGCATCACCTACGTCCCGCTCACCGACATGCCATGCCTGGACCGGGCCGCCGTCTGGCTGAAGTCGTACAGCTCCCCCGCCATCCGCCCCTTCGTCGCGACCCTCCTCGAGGCCGCCCAACTCCTCTACCCCGCCACCACCAGGGCCTGATTCCGGCCGGGCGGCAGGGCCGCGGTAGCGGGAGCCGGCGTCAGGGGCGGTGGGAGACTCCGCCGAAACCACCGCCGCTACGCACGCGGCTCCCGCTCCTCGTAGGTGATCTGGTACGGGGCGGCAATCCGGTTCAGCGCCGTGGCGTCGAGGCGGCTGCGGTGGCCGGTTCCGGACACGTGCTCGGACAGGTCCTCCAGGTAGCACTCCCAGCCGCCGGGCGAGGACATCTGGAGGACACGGGGCGGCGGGGTGCTCACCGGGCGCAGGGCGTGCGGGACGCCGTGCGGCAGCAGGACGAACTGGCCGGCCGTCACCGTGCGGTCCGTGTCGTCGAACTCCACGCCGAGGGCCCCGGACAGCACGTAGACGCATTCGTCAGCCACATGGTGGACGTGGCGCGGGATCTCCTGGGCGACGACGACTTCCATGAGGGAGAAACGGCCCTCGGTGTCCTCCGTCCTCGCCTTCACGGTCATCGCAGGCGGCAGCGGTACGCGAGTGGGGCGGGAGGCGCCGGGGTCCAGCAGGATGAACCGGTCTTCGGACATGAGTATCCTTCCCTCAACGACTTCGGAATCGGAATCCGATTCCGTTTCAGCTGAGCAGAGGAAGCAGCGGCATGTCAAGACCCTCCCGGACCGACGCGGAGCGAAATCGCCTGCGGGTGCTGAAGGTTGCGCACGAACTGTTCGCCGAGCGCGGTGACGAGGTGCAGATGGCGGAGGTCGCCCGGGCCGCCGGGGTCGGCGTCGGAACCGTCTACCGGCACTTCCCGACCCGGCAGGCCCTCGTCGGGGCCGTCGCCGAGCAGCGATTCGCGAAGGTCCTCTCGTTCCTGGAGGAGGAAGGCCCGGCGCGGCCCGACGCGTGTGGGGCGGTGGAGGCGCTCCTGACGCGCGTGGGTGAGATGCACGAGGAGGGGCGCGCGCTCTCGGGCGTGATCGAGGCGTCGTTCGGCGGCATGGCCCCGCGGGGCGAGGTCGGTGAGGCACTGCTCGCGATGGGGGCGCGGCTGGTCGAGCGGGGGCGGTCGGACGGGACGCTGCGTGCCGATGTGACGGTCGGGGACCTGTACATGAGTGTGGGTGCCGTGGCGATGCTCAGCCACCATGAGATCGGAGACTGGCGCCGGTTCGCGGAGATCGCCCTGGACGGGCTGCGGCGGCCCTGACGTCGGTGGGTACGGGGCATCGGTCAGCCCGGCCGCCGCCGAGGAGCCTGGGCGGACCTTCCTCGGCGCCGTCCTGAGGGCGCGGCCCCGGCCGGGGTGGGCAAGCCTGGTTCGGCCGAGCCGTGCGCATCCGAGGTCAAGGGCTGACGGCCGCGCCGCCTCCGGCGCCGAGGACCGCGGTCACCTCGTGCCGGGCCGCGTCCGACAGGAGGGGCGACCAGCGCGTGAACAGGTCGAGCAGAGCCGCCCCGTTGCGCTCCCGGAAGGACTCGTTCACCTTGGCCAGGTCCAGCTCGTTGGCCACCGTGAGCTCGGCGAAGTCCCGACGCTGTTGCAGGGACGGCGTGAACTCCTCACCGGTGAACCGGTCCCGGAAGGTCACCGCCGCCCCGTCCGGTGCGGCGAGGCTGGGGTAGGAGGCCTTGCGGTCGCAGCTGGCGTAGAAGTACACGAGCTCCTCCGCCTCCGTACCGATCGCCTCGGCCAGGTGGTCGCGCTCGGACAGCTCCAGCAGTACCAAGGGCAGCCCGTCGGTGCCGTAGAAGGCGTGGCACAGGGCCGCGGTCTGCAGTGCGGGCCGCGCGCCCCACGCGGCGAGCAGCGCCTCGACGCGCAGCAGGTGGGTGAGGAGCGTGCCGCCGGAGTGCTTGGCCGTCTCCGCTCCCCTGTCCTTGAGCAGCGCTATCGCCGGCGAGTCGGTGGGCTGGTCGTCGCTGTGCATCATGGGCCCATGATGACGAGGTCCCCGCGTCGGCGTATACCGGGACCGGCATACGGACAGCGGGGGTCTGACCCGGATGCCCGAAGCCTCTTCGGCCGGCACCTGGACCGCAACGTCCTGGACTGACTTCCTCATCGCCACCGGCGCCGACTCGACGTCGACACGGAGGATCTGACGGAGACGACGAGGACGAGGACGAGAACGAGGACGAGGACGAGACCTGGGCACCCGGGGACCACCTGGACCACCGCACCGCCCCGGGAAAACCGGATGCCGGGCGGTGTGCGGTGTGACCACACTGGCCGCACCAACACATCGCCCCACCCGAAGGACGTCCCCGCCCGTGCAGGCTGCCGTCACCGTCACCCCCGCCCAGATCCCCGAACTGCTGCTCGGTCTCGCCACCGTGCGGCCCGTTTTCCTCTGGGGGGCGCCCGGCATCGGGAAGTCGTCGCTGGTAAGGAAGTTCGCCGACTCCCTGGGCCTGGAATGCGTCAGCCTCCTCGGCACGCAGCTCGCTCCCGAGGATCTGATCGGCGTACCCCAGATCCGCGACGGCCGCTCCGTCTTCTGCCCGCCCGAGGCCATCGCCCGCGACGAGCCGTACTGCCTCTTCCTCGACGAGCTCAACGCCGCCGGCCCGGACGTCCAGAAGGCCTTCTACTCGCTGATCCTCGACCGCCGCATCGGCTCCTACGAACTGCCCGCCGGCTCCATCGTCATCGGGGCGGGCAACCGCGCCACGGACAACGCGCTGGCCCGGCCCATCGCCTCCGCCCTGGTCAACCGCCTCACCCACGTCCACCTCCAGGCGTCCGCACAGGACTGGCTGGTGTGGGCCGGCGAGCACGGCATCCACCCGTGGGTCACCGACTACCTCACCGACCGCCCCGACCACCTCTGGTCGCAGCCGCCCAAGACCGAGGAGCCCTTCTCCACCCCGCGCTCCTGGCACATGCTCTCCGACGCCCTGCACTCCTTCGGCGCGGAGCTGGACGAGCAGACCCTCAAGGTGGTCGCGCACGGCACCCTCACCCCGGCGCACGCCGTCTCCTTCTGCGGCTACGCCAAGATCGTCCGCCACACCTTCGGCATCGAGGCCATCCTGAAGGGCGACGCCTCCTGGCCCGCCCGGCTCCAGGACCGCGACCTGCTCTACTACCTCGCGGAGGCCTTCCGGGGCCGCCTGCTCAAGGAACTCCCCGCGCAGAAGGAACACGTCTCGCCCGCCCTGCGCCAGCACACCCACCGCTTCAAGTCGCTGCTCGTCCAGCTCGCCGAGATCTCCGTCGAAGTCGCCCAGACCGTCATAGCCGACGACGCCGACGGCCTGCCCGTGCTGCCCGGATGGTTCCTGATCGAGGCCGCCCGCGACATGCCCCGCCTGGTCGAGGCCCGCCGGTGAGCCGGAGCGGAAACGCCCGCGCGAAGGCCGCCGCCAAGCCCGACCCCGCCACCCAGGCCTTCGCCGAGGGCCTGGCCCTGGTCAAGCAGAACCCGGCCCTCGCCGCCCTCGACGGCAAGATCTGCCGCGAGGCCGGCTGCCCGGAGTCGCCGGGCGGGGGCCTGGCCGCCGTCACCTCCAACGGCGTCGTCCACGTCCACCCCACCCGGCGGGCCGAACCCGGCGAGTGGGCCTGGACGATCGCCCACGCCCTGCTGCACCTCGGCTTCGGCCACGTCCCGGCCGCCAAGGACGAGGACCGGCCCCAGCCGGACCGCTTCGACCTCGCCGCCCGCTGCACGGTCGTCAACCGCTTCCTCCTGACCTTCCCGGTCGGCCGCGCCCCGGACCACCTTCCCGCCGCGTACCCCGGCGGCGACGAGGACGAGCTCGCCGCCCGCTGGCGCCGCGACGGCATTCCGGCCGCCTACGAGCACTGCGGCACGGCCGGCCGCCACCCCGACCAGGTCCTGGTGCCCTGGCGGACCTGGAACACCACCGTCCCCGACTGGCAGACCGCCTTCGCCGCCGCCCTGACCCGCAGCGTCTCCGCCGCCATGGACGTGGCCGGCGGCCGGCGGGACCGGACCACCGGCGAACGCCTCGCACAGCGCCCCTGGGACCGGGCCCTGAACTGGTTCGTGTCCTCGTACCCGCTGCTCGGCGGCCTCGCCGCCGGCCTGACCGTCGTCGCCGACGCAGAGCTGGCCCGCGCGCAGGACATCTCCATCGCCGCCGTCAGCGCCACCGCCGGGGAGATCTACATCAACCCGCTGCGCACCTTCGACGACGACGAGTGGCGGTTCATCCTGGCCCACGAGATGCTGCACGCCGCCCTGCGCCACGGCGAGCGCCGCGGCCCGCGCGATCCGTTGCTGCACAACGTCGCCGCCGACTACGTCGTCAACGACTGGCTGGTGGAGATGCGGATCGGGAGCATGCCCGAAGGGCTGCTGCACGACCCGGCGCTGCGCGGGCTGTCCGTCGAGGAGGTGTACGACCGGATCGCCACCGATCTGCGCCGGATGCGGCGCCTGGCCACCCTGCGCGGCCGGGGCGCCGGAGACATCCTGGGCGAGCCGCTCGCCCACGGCGCGGGGCGCCCGTACACGGATCTCGACGAGTTCTACCGGCGCGGCCTCGCCCAGGGCTTCGACCTGCACGTGCGCGGCAGCCGCGGCCTGCTGCCCGCCGGGCTGGTCCAGGAGATCCGGGCCCTGGCCCATCCGCCGGTGCCGTGGGACGCCCGCCTCGCCCGCTGGTTCGACGAGTACGTGCCCAGGCCGCAGGCCGTACGGTCCTACGCCCGCCCGGCGCGCCGCCAGGCCTCCACCCCGGACATCCCGCGCGCGGGCCGGTACTTCCCGCCCGAGGAGACCGCCCGCTGCACCTTCGGCGTGGTCCTCGACACCTCCGGGTCGATGAACGCCGCCCTGCTCGGCAAGGCACTGGGCGCGATCGCCTCGTACGCCGAGGCCCGCGACGTCCCGGCGGCGCGCGTGGTGTTCTGCGACGCGGCGGCCTACGACGCGGGCTACGTCCCGCCGACCGAGATCGCGGGCCGGGTCCGGGTCCGCGGCCGGGGCGGCACGGTGCTCCAGCCGGGCATCGACCTGCTCCAGCGCGCCGAGGACTTCCCGCCCGCGGCGCCGCTCCTGGTGATCACCGACGGCTGGTGCGACACCCTGCGCATCCGCCGCGAGCACGCCTACCTGATCCCCCAGGGCGCCGGTCTCCCCTTCACCCCGAGGGGCCCGGTCTTCCGGCTGACCTGACCACCGCCCAGCTGATCGTTACAGGCTGGGAGTGCTGGTTGTTCGTCGTCGAGTCGTTGAAGGACCTGCGTGAAGTCACGGTGGCCGCGCTGTGCCCGCTCGAGGACTGGTCCGCGCTGTTCGCGGTCAACGCCACCGCGGTGTTTCTGTGGGCGGCGGCGGCTGCCCGGCGTATGGCGGGGCGTCGGGGCGCCTCGAGCGTCACGGTCGCCCGCGGCCGTGGCGTTCACCCTCGGGCTCGGGCTGGAGTCCGCCGCGCACGGGGTGCGGTGCAACGTGGTGTGCCCGGGCTCCACCGACACGCCGATGCCGGCAGCCATGGGTCCGGCTGCGGCGTCTGGTGCGGTCACCGGTGATGCGGCGGTCTTCCGGGCGGGGATGCCGCAGGGTGCCGGGCCTGTGGCCGATCAGGCGTACGTGGCCGCGGTCGCCCGGCTGGTGCGCCGGCTGCGGGCGGGCGCCGCCGAGAAGGTGGTGCCGGCCCGGCACGTGGATCTCGGCGGGCCTCCCGTCGGGGGCGGCAGTGACGTCGCGGTCCGTCTGATGGAGCGGTACCCGAGCGCGTACGTCTTCCGCGTCGAGTTGCCCTCCCCCGCCGGCCGGCGGCGCGTGCTGCTCGGCGCGTCCCCGGAGCTGCTGCTCACGCGCCGGGGCGACCGGCTGGTGCTGAACCCGCTCTGGATGTCCCGGACCGGCCGGCCGTCAAGGCTGCCGGGCCGCTGTGGCACCTGTCGACGCTGGTCCGGGCCCGGCTGCGGCACCCGGCCCCCAGCTCCCTCGAACTCGCCGCACTGCTCCACCCCACAGCAGCTGTCTCTGTCCTCAGCTGCGCCCGCCCATGATCAGCGCGCTCGCGGAGTCCTCCTCGGGGCTGGTGTAGAAGTCGATGACGGCGCGCTGCCATTCCTCGACGTCCAGCAGGCCGTCGCCGTCCAGGTCGAGCTGTTCGAAGGCCCGCCGGGAGTCCCTCTCGGGCAGTCCGAGCGCGCTCTGCGACCTCAGGAACTCATCCAGGCTGACACTGCCGTCCCCGTCACTGTCGACCAGGGTGACGTGCGCCTCCACCGACGGGCCCACCAGGTCACCGATCGTCCCGAGCTCGCGCGCGCGGAGCAGGGCGCCCACGAACGCCTCCTCGTCCAGCCGGTCCTCGCTCTGGACGCCGGCGAGCTTGGCCAGCTGCTCCCAGAACGCCGCCGCGCCCTTCTTGACCGCCATGCCCCGGGGCGTCGTCGCGGGTTCGCCCATGGCGCCGAGGAACCGCTGGGCACGCTCCTGGACCTCTGCCTGGTCGAGGTACCCGTCGCCCGCGGAGTCGAGCGTGTGGAAACGACGGACGTACTTGGCGCGGAGTTGCGACTCACTCATGGCGAAGGCCCCTTCCGGGCGGGAGATGAACGGACTCGAGCGGCAGCGTAGGGCTCCGCCGGCGCCCGCCGGGGACACGCCACACCCGCGACCGGGTGGCGTCCCGGCCGCTCGCGCCGCTCCCCCGGCTGCGCATGCCCTCACGGGCGAAGGGGCCCGGGGCCGGGCGGGCCACTGCGGCAGGGCGTCAGTTCTGGTTCTTCTCCAGGGCGGCGATGTACTTGTCCATGAGGTGGTCGCGTACGCCGTCGGAGGCGGGGGCGAGCATGTCGGCGGTCGCGCCCTTGGCCCGGTCCAGCAGCCCGCCCACCACCGGCATCCTGTCGTGCACGGTGCCGCTGGAGTCGATGTAGCGCAGGGCGTCGACGTGGTGGAAGACCGGCTCGGGCGGGAGCTGGGGGACGACGTCGTTGTTGTTCACGAAGCGGTACATGCGCCGGGTGAAGGCACTGTCGTAGGCGCGGGCGAGCGTGCGGTCGCAGGTGCGGGGCTGGCCGAAGGTGTAGACGCCGTCGGCGGTCAGGTTGGGTTCCTCGAAGTGCAGGCGGGCGGCCGCGAGCATGGCCAGGGCGCCGCCGAGGCTGTGGCCGGTGAACCACAGGGTCTGGTCGTTGTCGCGGAACTCGTCGATCGCGGCGCGGATGTGCGGCCAGGCGCCGTCGAGGGCCTCGCCGAAGCCGTAGTGGACGAAGCCGGTCCTGCCCGGGCCGGGCCAGGGCGGGGTCGTGGTGTCGGAGAGCCAGTCACGCATCTCGACCGGCTGGGTTCCCCGGAACGCGGTGACGACCATCTGCGGACTGGCCATCGTGTAGGCCTGGGTGTCCTCGAGCGGGAACGGCGCCTTGAACGTCGTGTGGTGGTGGCGGACGCGGTCGAACCCCCACTCCCGCGCGGTGGCCTCCACCGTCCGCTCGTCCTTGTAGGCCAGCTCGGCCGCGCGGGCCATGCCCAGTGCGTGGCCGATGCTGTAGTCGGTGGCGGCGTGGTCGATGACAGCGGTCGTCATGACGGATCCCTTCGGTGGCCGGACAGGCGGTAGCTACGGAAAGTGACTATAGTTACTCACAGTTGCCACCCTGGGGACGCTGCCCGGCGTGCCCCCCCTGCGTTGTGGAGGTGCCGTGCCCCCGGCTGACCCTGTCATCGACGGACTCGTGGCTGCCGCCCGCTGTGTTCCCGACGAGCTGGTCGCCACCCTTGCGGGGAGCGATGACCTGCGTACGGCCAGGCTCGGGCAGGCGATCCGGGAGCTTCGCAGCAGTGCGGCTCATCCGGTCCGCTCCGAGGCGCAGGACGGGTCGACGGCCATCGATCCGGTGACGCACGACCCGGCCTGGTGAGGCGCCGGGAGTCGGAGGGAGCATCGGTGGGTGCAGAGGCGGCTGCGGCCAGGGTCCTCGTAACGGACTTGGACGGGACCCTGCTGGGCGGGTCGGCGTGCGATCGGCGGCGTCTGCTGGAGGCCCTCGAGCGGCATCCCGACATCGTGGTCGTCTTCGCGACCGGGCGGAGCCTCGACTCCGTCCAGGAGCTCTTACGCGACGACGCTCTCGTGCCGCCCCCTCGCTGGATCATCGGGGACGTCGGGGCGAGCGTCATCGACGGTGCGCACATGACGCGTCTTGACGCTCTGGAGGAGAGGCTGCGGGCGGGCTGGCCCGGCACCGAGAGGGTCCGTGCGGCGTTGAGGCGGTTCCCCCGGCTGGTGTACCAGGAGCACGTGGTCCAGGACGGCCGGTGTTCCTTCCATCTGGCCCCGGAAGACCTCACCGACGACCTCAAGGCCGCGGTGAGGGCGCTGGGCTGCTCCTGGTCGTACGCCGGCGATCGCTACTTCGACGTGCTGCCGGCCCGGGCCGGCAAAGGGCAGGCGCTGCGGCTGCTGGGGCGCACGCTCGGCTGGGACCGGCGGGCTCTGCTGGTGGCCGGGGATTCCCGCAACGACCTGTCGCTGTTTCACCTGGGCACCAGTGCGGTGCTCGTGGGCAATGCGGAATCCGCCCTGGTCTCGGCAGTGCCCGCACGTGCCGGGCTCCACCGGTCTGCTCTGCCGGGTGCGGCGGCCGTGCTGGAGGCGATGGAGCGCTTGGGCTGGCTCGAACGGCGGTCGGTCGTCATCGGCTACCACCGGCCGCCCGTGCGCTGGCACGAGGCCCGCTGGCAGCCGCCCGCCAGCCCCAACGGGATCCTGCCCACTTTGCAGGCCGCTCTGGCCGACGAAGGCCTGGACGCCGTGTGGGCGGCCGCGCACGTCGGAGACGGGCCGCTGCCCGACCTGCCGCCGGCCGTCACGGGCGGTCTGCCCCTGTCCTTGCTGGCCCTGACTCCGCAGAGGTGGGCCGGGTACTTCCACCGGGTGTGCAAGGAAACGCTGTGGCCGGCCCTGGTGTCCCAGCCGCAGCTCATCGAGGACCGGCCCGCGTCCTGGCCCGATTACGAGGCGGTCAACGCCGCCTTCGCCCATCACATCAGCTCCCTCGCCGCACCGGGGGCGACGGTGTGGCTGCACGACTACAACCTCTGGCTCGTGGGCGGCACCCTCAAGGCCCGCCGCCCGGATGTGACCGTCGGACTGTTCCACCACACCCCCTTCCCCCACCCGGACGTCTTCCGCCGCATCCCGGCCGCCGGGCAACTGCGCGACTCGCTCGGGCGACTCGACTGGGCCGGCTTCCACACCCACGACTGCGCCGACAACTTCCGCCGGCTCCTCTCCGGCACCGGCGGTCCGCTGCCGCGGATCGGGGTCCACCCCCTGGGGATCGACCGCCACGCCGTCGCCGCCCTCGCACGCACACGGCGCCCTCGCGGCGCGGAGGACGGCGTCCAGCTCGTCCTGTCGGTGGAACGGCTCGACTACGCGAAGGCCCCCGTACACAAGATCCGCGCGCTGGCCGGCCTGCTGCGCCACCACCCCGGCCTGCGGCGACGGATGCGGTACCGCCTCGTCTGCCCACCACCGGAGACGGGGATCCGCGCGTACGACTCCACCCGTGACGAACTCGAACGGTCCATCGCCGAGATCAACGACCGGTACGGCACGCGCGACTGGCAACCGGTCGACTACATCCCCCGCAACCTGAGCTTCGCGGAAGTCGTCGACCACTACCTCGCCGCAGACGTCTTCTGGGTGGCCTCCCTCGCCGACGGAATGAACCTCACCGCCCAGGAGTACGTCGCGGCGCGCAGCGCGGTCCGCCGGCCGGGCGTCCTCGTCCTGTCCCGCCACGCAGGTATCGCCCGGCACCTGGCAAGCGCAGCAGTGCTCACCGACCCCCACGACCGAGCCGACCTCGAGCAGACCCTGCACCGAGCGCTGACCATGCCCGGTGACCAGCGCACCGCACACATGGACGGCCTGGCGAAGCTGCTGCGCTTCCCCGACCCCCTCCAGTGGGCACGCTCCGTCATCACCGCCATCGGCGACGCGGCTGGTCGGACCACTCCGTCGGCAACGCCTCGATCATGACGGTGAGACGTCGGAGAGCGGCCTGTCGTACAGCGCCCTGCCCATGGGAGAGCCTTCGCCCGTGACGTGAGCGCGGATGGATGCGATGTAGTCGTCGCGGCTGATGCTGCCGTCGCCGTTGGTGTCCAGGGCGGTGAACGCTGCTTCGGCGTTGGTGGCGGGGTTGTTCAGCGCTGTGCGCAGGGCGGTGAATGCGTGGAGGTCGAGGGCGCCGTCCTGGTCGGTGTCGGCGAGGTCGAAGAGGGCGCCGAGGACGGGTGCGCAGACGGTGTCGAACGCCTCCGCTCCGGCCCAGGCCGCGTATTCGTCGAAGGTCATCCTTCCGTCGCCGTCGGCGTCCATCGACTCCCATGCGCGTTCGCCGAGGGTGCGTGCGGTGACGACGCGCCGGTCGTCGTCCTCGAGTCCCATCGCCCGTGCCACGTTCCCGGTGCGGGCCAGGTACTCCTGCCGGGAGACGATGCCGTCTCCGTCCGCGTCGAGCATGGCGAAGATGAGCCTTTGCGCGGCTGTCTGGTCCATCGGGGTCCTTCCTGACGGTGTTCGCGGGTGGGTGCTTCGATGCGAGCGGGTTGTCCTTGCCCCTCGGGCGTGATGATCAAGGCACCCATCCGGGGGGCGCGGGAGGTGTTTCGCCACGTGGAGTGCGCGTGAAGCGCCGATGGTGCGACTCGACGCGCCGGAGACGGCGGAGGCGGCCTGGGGGTAGACACCACCTTTATGGAAGGACACATTCCGTGGAGGGTGGATGTTCGGCAAACACTGCACAACGGTCGTGACGAGTTCCCCGGCCGGGCTCGGGGGCGGCAACGGTGAGGCACAGCTGGAGGTCAAGCCATGAGCCGGAGCACGGTGGGCATTCCCACCGAACCGATCGGCAGCATCCCGCGACCCGCCGAGCTGCTCGCCGCCATGGCGGACCATGCCGAGGGCCGGATCGGGGATGAGGAACTCGCCGCCGCGCAGGACCGCGCGGTCCGCGACACCGTCCGCCGCCTGGAGGAGATCGGCTCCCCGGTCGTCACCGACGGCGAACAGGCCAAGCCCAGCTTCGCCACCTACCCGCTGACCGGCCTGGACCGACTGGCACCCGACGGCGTCGTCATCCCCTTCGCCGACGGGCACCAGCGGCAGCTGCCCCGCCTCACGGCCGGGCCGCTGCGGTACGGCGTGTACGCGGACCGCTATCTGCGCGCCGCGCTCCGCCACACCGCCTCACCGGTGAAGCAGGCCGTCATCGCACCCTCGGCGCTCAGCCTGCTCTACCCGGCCGACGGCATCGACGGATACCCCCGCGAAGCCTTCCTCGACGACCTGACCGCCGAGGCCGAAGCGGACATCCGCCGATGCCTGGACGCCGGCGCCCACCGCGTGCAGCTCGACTTCACCGAGGCCCGCCTGGCACTGAAGCTCGACCCGAGCGGCGGCCTGCTCGACCAGTTCATCGCTCTCAACAACCGCGTCCTGCAACGCTTCTCCACCACCGAACGGGCCAGGATCGGAATCCACACCTGCCCCGGCGGCGATCAGGACTCCACCCACAGCCTGGACGTCGACTACACGGCCCTGCTGCCCGCACTCCTCCGTCTCGAAGCCGGTGCCTTCTACATCCAGCTCGCCAGCGAGCCGGACCCGGACAAGGTCCTCGCCGTCCTCGCCGAACACCTGCCCGACCGGACCCAGGTCTTCGTCGGCGTCACCGACCCGATCGACCCACGTGTCGAAACACCCCAGGAGGTACGCGACCGCGTCCTGGCAGCCGCCCGATACCTGCCTCCCGACCGGCTGGGCACCTGCGACGACTGCGGCTTCTCCCCCTTCGCCGACGACACCTCCACGTCCCGCGACACCGCCTTCGCGAAGATCAGCGCCCGCATCGAAGGCACGGCTCTGGCCACCCGCGAACTGACCGGCTGACCGAGAACCCCGCCCGTCACACAGGTCACTGACCTCGTCACTCCGGGCGGGGCCGGCTCAGAATGGGCGCATGGCTTCTCTTCCCACCGGCCCGCGCCCGTTGAACGCCGACGAGCGCGCGGTGCTCGAGCACATCCTGTCGGCGGAGTTCGCCGGCGCGTCGCAACTCCGGAGGCAGCTGGACCGTACCGAGGTGATCGCCGTGTGGGGGCCCGGCTCCGTGAGCGTCGACCTGCGGGTGCGGGAACCTTGCGAGCACGCGGCACTGCCGGAAACGCTCGTGCCCGTGGACGCTCACGTCCATGACCCGTCCGGCGCCTACGTCGGCGAGATCCTCGTGTGGACCGACCGGGGGGCCACGCTCGCCGCCCTGGAGTTCGCCTGGGTCACCGACGGGATGCCCGCGTCCCTCCCGGTCGTCGTGGGCGGCCGGCTCAGCCGGCCGGGGCCGGTCGGGTAGCGGCTCTCAGGTGCAGACCGGGCGGGCCGCGTTCTACGGTGGAAGAGGCGGCCGGGCCTGTGAGCGGCTCCCGACCGTCGCGCCGGTGGGCGCTTGCCCTCCCTCCCCCTTTCCGGCAGGTGCCCACCCCGCCGAAGCCGCGACGGTCGCCGGAGCGGCGCCGCCCGGGCAGGGGCGGTACCGCTCCGGCGACCGTCGCCGAGCCCGTCGGTATCAGTCGGTGGAGAGGGCCTGGAGCAGGTCGCCGACCTGGGGGTCGGGCAGGGCGCGGGCGACGTCGGCCTGGGCGACGATGCCGACGAGGCGGTGGCCGTCGATGACGGGCAGGCGGCGTACCCGGTGCTCGCTCATGGTGCGCAGGATCTCGGCGGCGTCGTCGTCGGCGCCGATGGTGACCGCTTCGCCCTGGGCCAGCTCTCCGGCCTTGACCTGGGCCGGGTCCTTGCCGGCGCCCAGGACCTTCACGACGATGTCGCGGTCGGTGAGCATGCCCTTGAGCCGGTCGTCCGTCCCGCAGATCGGCAGCGCGCCGACTCCCATCCGCGTCATCTTCTTCGCGGCCTCGAGGACCGTCTCCTCGGCGCCGATGCACTCCGCGCCGCCCGTCATGATCTCGCGAGCCTTCGTCATCCACCTGTTCCTTTCCATGCGTGTCATCGATGCCCGCCCGCGGGGTCGTCGGGCGGGAGCGGGGACATCAAGCCGGGTGCCCCCCGCCCCGTACCCGAATCAGGTGTGCAGGCGGCTGTTGGTGCCGTCGTGGCCGTCGGCCTGGTCCTCGTCGAACCAGTAGTCGCCCGCGGCCAGGTAGCGGAAGGAGTGCACGCTGTTGGCGGGCAGGGGCACGGTGACCGCCCGCGTGCCGTCCGTGCGGGGCTCCAGGGTGTGGGTGCCCGGCTGCCAGTCGTTGAAGTCACCCACCACGCTCACCGGCCCCGCGGGGGCGTCGGCGGGCAGGACGAACGTGACGTGGGTTCGGTCCTTGAGCTGCTTGCGTTCCAGCACGGAAGACACTCCTCGACGGCAGGGGCGGACAGTCGCGCGCCATCCTCCGGTCAGCGCCCCGGCCCGGCGCCCGGACGCGACCGTGGGCAGGCGCACCTTCACCCGCCCGGCTCTGTCTGACCACCCGTGCCGCTGCCGCAAGCGCCTGGCGCCTACTCCTCGGTCATCCCGTCATTTCCGCGCCAACGCCCGGCTGCGGCCGGGTCCGCACGCCCCAGCGGGCCAGAGAGGGGCCGGCAGCTCCCAGCGCCGCGAAGAACAGCCCCAGCAGCAGCCAGCCCGCCGTACCGAGGCCGAGCACCACCGTGGTCAGGATCGCGGGGGCGAGAGCCTGGCCCGCGCCGAAGCCGAGGCCGAGGACACCCTGGTACTGGCCCTGGGCATGGTCGGGAGCGAGACCGAAACCGAGGGCGAAGCCCGCCGAGGACTCCCAGACCTCTCCCATGCTGTGGACGAAGACCGCTGCCAGGACCAGTCCCGCCGCCGCCCAGACAGGGGCGTACGCCGCCAGCGCCATCATCGGGCAGCTGACGAGGAAGAGCAGCCCCGCGGTGCGAAACGCCCTGCCGCCGTCGTGCGGGGTCTCGATACGGGAGCCGATCCTGGTCTGCATCAGCACGCAGAAGGCGGAGTTGGCGGCGAACAGCGCCGCCACCGTCCAGCGCGGCGCCTCGGTGTGCTGGGAGATCCAGATCGGCAGGAGCAGGGAGACCACCGGGTACTGGAGTCCCATCGCCCCGTAGAGGGCGGTGAACGTCAGGAACGGACGGTCCGCGAAGGCGAGCCGGCGACGCCGGCGCGGCGGTGCCGCCGGGACCGGATAGCGGGGCAGCAGGAGCAGGAGCACCGCGCACAGGGCGAAGCTCGCCGCATTGCCGAGGATCAGCGTGAGGTAGGCGCCGCGGGTGTCCGCGGCCAGCGCCAGTCCGGCACCCACCGTCCCCAGGACGACGCCCAGGTTGACGAAGGTGCGCAGCTTGGCCCGGAACAGAGCCGGCCGATCACCCCCGACGCGGACCACCAGTGCGCCCCAGGCCGCCCCGCCGGCCGCCGCGGCGATCTGGTCGACGGTCGCGATGACCGTGAGCGCGGCCCAACTCTCGACGAGGACGAGGCCCGCCATCGACACCGCCTGGACCGCGAGGGCCAGCATCATGACGGTGCGCGCGCCGCGCCGGTCGGCGAGATGTCCACCGGGTACGCCGGCACCCAGGCCGATCACTCCGGCGATGGTGAGCGCGGCGCCGACCTGCACCGCGGGCAGGCCCACGACCAGGGTGAAGTAGAGCGCCGACGCCGCGTTGAACAGACCGTTGCCGACCCGGTTGACGAAGCTGGCGGCGACCAGCACGCGCTCCGGCCCGCTGTTCCCCGCCATCCGGCCTATTCGACCTGCCAAGCCGCCTTTGATCATGGACCGCAGGCTAACAGCGGCCGCAGAACCCACCGCGGTCGGCGCAGGCAGCGGTTCCTACTGCCAGATCATGTCGTCGGTCGCGGCGACGACCGGCTTCCCGGCCGGCGACGCGGCCGCGGTGAAGTGCGTGATGGCCGCACCGGCGGCGCAGTCCGCGGCCAGGGCGGCGGCGGGGACCGCGAGGGCGAGGGAGGCGACCGCGGCGGCCAGGGCGACACGGGTGCGGATCATGGCAGGAGTCCTTTGCTGATGCGGAGCGTTCGGCTGGCCCGAACCGGTCTGCATCCCGCGGTGACGCGTTCTCGGCTCGTGCCGCCGGTCGGTGTTCCCTTCCGGCGATCACTACTTTCGCCGCAGGTCAGGGGCGGTGGAAGAGCTTCCGGGTGGACCGATGAGGCCATGGCCCCTTCCGTCCAGCGCTCTCGCGGCGGTCCGCAGCCGCCGGCTTCTACTCGAACGCAAGTGCGATCAGGGGGGCTTGGCACTCGAGCAGTGTCCAGCCGCTGAGCTCGGGGCAGTTCAGGAGGGCGCGCAGGCACACCGTGCGCGCCGCCGCCTCCGCCTCCGGCAGCCGGTCCGACCGGAGGTACAGCCCGAGTACGGGGTGGGGCAGCGCGTGCGCGTGGACGGACACGTGCTCGAGTCGTTCCTCGGGCAGGGCCTGGCCGGAGACGAGAGCACGGGTGTCAGGGGGAAGGGCTGCGGCGCCACCGAGCGCCTTCAGGCTCGCGTGGATGAGGTACATGCACCGACTCAAACAGGTCGGCGGTCTTCGCGGCACTGCGGGACACGGGCCTCTTTGGGCCGTGGACCCTTGCGGCCAGGGCCCGACGGGAGAGAGACCGCTCGAGAACCGCTATGACATCATCATCCAGCCCCGGAACAGGGTTGCTGGGGGAAGTCTCTTACGGGGGGTTGGAGATGCTGGCCGTACTGGGTCTCGACACACATGCGGAAGCCGTGTACCGCGCCATGCTCGCAGGTCCGCGGGCCGGCGTGGCCGCTCTGGCGCAGTCCACGGGTCTCCGTGACGCGCAGGTCCGGGACGCGCTCGACCTGCTGAGCGAGCTGGCGCTCGTACGGCCGTCCGCCGAGCAGGGCGGCCGGCTGCGGGCCGTCTCGCCGGACATCGGCATGGAGATCCTGATGGCTCGCCAGCAGGCTGAACTCGCCGCCCAGCAGCAGCGGGTGGAGACCTCACGCGCCGCCGCGGCACAGCTGATCGCCGAATTCGCCGACCTGCGGCCGCAGGCTCCGAGCCCCGGGGTGCAGCAGCTGCTGGGCCTGGACGAGATCCGGGAATGCCTGGCCCGGCTCACCCGGGAGATGACCACCGAGGTGATGACCTTCGCTCCCGACGGGGCGCACACGCCGGAGTCCATCGCGGCGGCCCGTCCGCTCAACGAGGAGCTGCTGCAGCGCGGGATCCGGATGCGGACGATCTACCTCGACAGCGCCCGCAACAGCACGCACACCGTCGAGTACGTCAACTGGCTGTCCGGGCAGGGGGCGCAGATCCGCACCGTGCCGGTCCTGCCCACCCGGATGATCATCACGGACCGTTCCGCCGCCGTCATTCCGGTCAACAGCGACAACACCGCCGCAGGGGCCGTGGTCCTGACCGGGCAGGGCACGCTCACCGCGCTGTGCGCGCTGTTCGAGACCACCTGGGCCGCGGCGCAGCCGTTGGGGCAGGCGGGAGTCCGCGACTCCCAGGGACTGACCGGCCCGGAAGCCAGCACCATCAGCCTGCTCTCCGAGGGCTTCACGGACGAGGCGATAGCCAAGCGGCTCGGGGTCTCGCAGCGGACGGCCCGGCGGATCGCCACCGACCTGATGGACCGGCTGGGAGCCCGCAGCCGGTTCGAGGCGGGGGTACGGGCCGTGCAGCGCGGGTGGCTGCCGGCGCAGCCCCTCTGAACACCGGGGCCGTGCGGGGCTTCGGTGCCGTCGGCGTCGTCAGGGGTGCGGGCCGGGTCAGGCAGCGGGAGGGGAGCCGTGGCGTTCGGCGAGCAGCCGCCGGCGATGGCTTCTGCGGCGGACGAGGGTGACGAGAACGACGACGGCGCAGATGCCAATTCCGAGGACGGGGAGAGCGATGGCCAGTATCAGCCGGCCCCCCAGCGCGAGGAGGCCTCCGGAGTCCCCCAGGGCGTACTCGGAGGGTACTGAGGACGAGCAGGTGACCTCGTATGCGCCTGCCTGGGGTACGTCGATGGTGTAGAGCGGATTCCAGGTCTCGTCACGGGTGAGGAACACGTCGATGCGCGGATCGGTGAGGCCTGGGTCCCCCGGCCCGGTGATGCTGCACTTCGGGTCCCCCCGCGGGCCGAATTCCTCGTCCCTGATCCAGATCGCCTTCTCGCTGTCCGGCCCGAGCCGCAGGGCGACGGTGTCACCGTTGGCGAAGTGATGGGCGGTGTCCACCGAGTCGATCGCGTGGGAGATCCCGTACACACCGATGGCCGCACCCAGCACGATCAGCGAGACGGCGATCGCGGCCGCTGCGGCATACCAGTGACGACCGGGACGGAGTTCGTTCCGCGGTATCTGCGGCGGTGGGAAGGACTGCATCGGCCCACCCTAGATCGTCCGGTCCGGCTGGCGCGCCGCACAGCCTGCCGTTTGCCCGGGCGGGAAACCGACCTGTCCCGCCTGGGCGCCGAGGGGCGCCGAGGCGGGACAGAGGTGGTCGCACCGTGTCCGGCGAGAGGGTCAGTGCAGCCGGATGGCGTTCCAGTCCCAGTTGGCGTTGGCGGGAGTGGCGTAACTGCTGGTGAACGGCTGGATGAGTCCGCTGCCGTTGGCGAGGCCGGTGTACATCTTCACCGTGCCGTCCGCCTGGCGGTACATCATGCCCATGTCCGTACGACGGTCACCGTTGAAGTCACC